>JAZUDA010000356.1:0-3152 GCA_045639455.1 Clostridia bacterium
GTCACCCTGGTTGTGTATGAGCAGAAGGTTGTTTCCGACGCGCTGGAGGATGCGGTACCCCTTCATGTATACAATATGGCGCTTGTTTCCAACGGCGAGGCGGTAGAACTGAAGGGCACCATCAGGGTCGAACTTCCCTGTGACAGCGAAGAAGCGGAAACCCTCCGGAACCTGGCACTGGTAGTCATTGCTCCGGACGGCTCCCTGAAGCAAATCACGTTTGAAATAATCGACGGGAAGATTGTGTTTGACACGGACGTTGTAGGTACGTTCGCCTTTGTGGACGCGGCACTGTTGAGTGAATAATTTTCCGGCGGCCCGGTTGGGCCGCCTTTTTCGTTGCGAAAAAGCGCTTTCTTTGCTATAATAAGCAACGAGAACATTCAACACGGGAAAACAGGGAGGAATCGGAATGGTATTATCGACGACAACCGCCATTGTGCATAAATACCGCAGAGGCATGGCATGGGAACTGGAACAGATCAGGAAGGCCGGGTATGACCGTGCGGACGTGTGCCTGTGGGACTACTGCGGGGCGGATCTGCCCATGGCAGGGGACAACTGGCAGGCTTTCGCGGAGGAAACGGTGAAGAAAACGCGGGAGCTGAACCTGCCTGTGTACCAGACCCACGGCGATACGGCCTCCGGCCGGGAGTGGGATGACCCCGCGTACGACTTTGAAGCCCTTCAGAAGCGGCTGGGCCGCTGCCTTTCCGCCACCGCCATGCTGGGGGCGAAGTGGATGGTAATCCACCCCATGAACCTGCCCCGGGAGCCGCTGTATAACCCGCAGAAAACCAAGGAGGCCAATCTTCGCTTCCTGGCGCCTCACATTGAACTGGCGAAGAAGCTGGGCATCGGCATCGCGGTGGAGAATATGGTGGACTTCCGCTCCTGGCACCGGCGCTACTGCGGCGGCAATATTTTCGAACTGCTGGAGCTGGTGGATACCATCAACGATCCTGCGGTGGGCATCTGCCTGGATACGGGCCATGCCAACCTGGCGGGCCTTTCCGTGCCGGAAGCGGTTCGCGCCATCGGCGGGCGGCTGAAATGTACCCACATCAATGATAACCGGGCGAACGGCCAGGACGAGCATCTGTTCCCCTTCCGCGGTACCGTGGACTGGCCGGAAACCATGCGGGCGCTGAAGGAAATCGACTATGACGGGGATTTCTCCTACGAAGCCGGCGCACCCAAGGACCTGCCGGAAAATGCGCTTGACGGGTTCATGAACTATACCGTGGCGCTGGGCCGGGATTTGCTGAATATGAAATAATATCACGACGCCGCGCGCGGACTGCCTTATTGACAGTCCGCGCTTTTTTTGAAAAAAGTTTTTGAAAAACTATTGACATACGGGGACGCTCGTGTTATTCTATCACCGTTGTTAGCACTCACCACAAAAGAGTGCTAACAAGCAAGAACAGACCGCAAGGCGAAAGGAAGGCGTTGTCAGATGCAACTGGACGAACGGAAATACCGGATTCTTCAAGCCATTATTGATGACTATATTCTGACCGCCGTCCCGGTCGGTTCCCGCACCATTTCCCGGAAGTATGACATGGGCCTGTCCTCCGCCACCATCCGCAATGAGATGAGCGACCTGGAGGAGCTGGGCTATCTGGATCAGCCCCATGTTTCCGCGGGACGCGTCCCCAGCGCGAAAGCCTATCGGCTGTACGTGAACAACCTGATGAGCTCCGGCGAATTGCAGGATGATTCCGGCGATGCGATTCGGGATCATTTCTCCAACCGGATGCATCAGATGGAGGATGTCATCAACCGGGCGGCGCAGGTGCTTTCTTCCATGACCCATTACGCCTCCGTTGTGATGGCGCCCAAGGGCATGGATGTGCGCATCCGCAACATTCAGCTTGTCCCGGTCTCTGACACAAGCGCGCTGGTCGTCATTGTGACCAATACCGGCATTGTGCGGGACTCCGTGATTCGCGTCAGCGAGAAGCTGAACAGCGACAGCCTGTATGCCATTTCCCGCATGCTGACGGAGCGGCTTTCCGGATGTACGCCGGAGGAAGCTATCCGGCTGCTGCCGAACCTGGCGGGTACAACCCAGGTAGGCGCGGAGCTGGCGGAGGGGCTGGGCGGCCTGGTAGAGGATGTTCAGCAGACCACCGGCCTGGGGAAAATCTCCATCGGGGGCGCCAGCAACATGCTTTCCTATCCGGAGTATTCCGATGTGGAAAAGGCGCGTCAGTTCTTCACCCTGATGGAGGCGAAGGACAAGCTGGCCAACCTGCTGGAGCAGGACAACGGCATGGCGTTCACGGTGCGGATCGGCCCGGAAACCGGTGTTCCCGAGCTGCAGGACTGCTCGCTGGTTACCGCCACATACTCCGTTGGGGATAACGTGCACGGCACGCTGGGCGTCATCGGCCCCACTCGCATGGAGTACGGCAAGGTCATTTCCATTCTGAATACGATGGGCCAGCAACTGAGTGCCCTGTTTGAGGAGGAACGGAAACGGTGAATAAAAAGAAAAGGAAGAAGAACATGAACGAGGAAAAAGTCATGCAGGAGCAGACCGAGGAAACAAAAGAGACTGAGCCTCAGCAGGAAGCGCCGCAGGAAGAACAGCAGCCTTCCGAAACCGAAATCAAGCTGGCCGAGGCGGAAAAGCTCCGTGACGAGTATCTGAACCTGGCACAGCGCGTTCAGGCGGATTTCGATAATTTCCGCCGCAGGAATGCCTCTGTGCGCGCCGACAGCTTTGATGACGGCGCACGGACCTTCGCGGCCACCATCCTTCCCGTAATCGATAATCTGGAGCGCGCGCTGGCCGCCGCGGAAAATACCACGGACGAGGCGCTGAAGAGCGGCGTGGAAATGACGCTGCGTCAGCTGCTGGAGGCCTTTAACAAGCGGGGCATTGAGGAAATCGTCTGCCTGGGGCAGAAATTCGATCCCAATCTGGAAAACGCCGTCATGCAGGGTACCGCCGAAGAGGGCGAGCCCGGCACGGTATGCGCGGTATTCCAGAAGGGCTATAAAATGGGCAACTTCGTCCTTCGCCACGCCATGGTGAAGGTCGTTGCGGAATAAAACAGTAAACTACCAAAGACAGAAATAGACAAAATCAGGAGGAAAAGAAAAATGAGCAAGGTAATCGGTATTGACCTGGGTACTACCAA
>JAZUDA010000357.1:0-2073 GCA_045639455.1 Clostridia bacterium
GTGGCGCAGCGCGTCCTCAATGGAAGCCAGATACGGATTGGTCATGACTGTTCCTCCCCGATTTGTTCCTCTTCCACGGGGACTTCCTGCCCGTTTCGAAGGATTGTCAGCTGCTGTCTCGCACCCTTCAGCTGTTGCTCAAGCGCAGAAGCCAACTTCATACCCTCATCGTAATCGGCTAGTGTTTCGGCCAGCGAGCACTTTCCGTTTTCCAGGCGCTGAACGATTTCCTCAAGCCGGGTCATGGACTGCTCAAACGTTTCCTTTTTCTTCGTTGCCATGGGATACTCCTTTTTCCAGTGACAAAGTGCGCACCGTGGCGGAACCGTCCGCCATCAAAAGCGTAAGATTTTCGTTTACTTTCATTTCTTCAATACTGTCGATCACCTGTTTTCCACGTTGCACCAGAGCATAACCGCGGGAAAGCACATTGGTGGGAGATAAAGCGTTAAGCCTTGCCTGAAGAACAGAAAGACGACTTTCGATACTGTTCACGTAAATATCAGCGGATGTGATCAGCCGGTTCCTGTCGGTCGTCACGCGTTCCTCATACGAAGAGAGGACCGAAGAATCTTTTCGCAGGATTCTTTTTGCCGCTTCAAGACGGGAGACGTACCGTTCCAGAGAAGAAACCGGCGATGCGTTGGCCAGACGGTTTCTTAACTGCAAAAGAATATTTTCCGCAAAGGCAAACCGCTGCACAACAGCACGACTCATGCCGGTTCGCAAGAGCACAAGCGCTTGTGACAACTCGCACATATCCGGCACCGCGATTTCCGCGGCGGCGGAGGGAGTAGGCGCCCGCATATCGGCCACAAAATCAGCAATAGTAAAATCTGTCTCGTGACCGACCGCACTGATAACAGGTACCGGGCACATCGCGATAGCGCGGGCAAGCGATTCTTCATTGAAAGGCCACAAGTCCTCCATGCTGCCGCCGCCGCGCGCAATAATGATCACATCAGGTCCAACGTTCAGAAGCAGCTCCCGCAGAGCCGCGATGACTGTCTTTTCTGCCCCCTGCCCCTGAACCGTTGCGGGGCAAAGACAAAGCTGAACAGAGGGATTCCGTCGGCGTGACACCTGAATGATATCGTGAATTACGGCACCGGATGCCGAGGTAATAATGCCGATTTTTTTTGGAAAGACGGGAAGCGGCTTTTTGCGTGCCTGATCAAACAAGCCTTCAAGCTGAAGCTTGGTCTTTGTCGCCTCAAAACGAGCGTATAAATCGCCAAGCCCGGTTTCCTTCATTCCGGTAGCGTAAAACTGATACGCCCCGGTCTTCGTGTACAAGCCAACCGAGCCAAGCAACTCCACCTGCATGCCATCTGACGGGAAAAGAGAAATCCCATACTGATGCTGGCGGAACATAACACATGAAATGGCGCCTGAATCGTCCTTCAGTGTAAAATACCAATGGCCCGTTGCGGCATGGCGCTTAAAATTGCTGATTTCCCCTTTCAGTCGCACGTTTTGCAGAAGAGAATCCGCGGCAAAAAGGCGGCTTACATAGCCATTCAGCTGCCCGACCGTCATAACCCAAGACGGGGCGTTCATCGCAACGTCCTTTCAGCGGCTTCGACGGTATTTGCCATCAGCATAGCTACCGTCATCTTGCCGACGCCGCCGGGTACAGGGGTAATGGCAGAAGCAACCTCCCAAACATCGGGGGCCACATCGCCCACAATGCCGTTCTCCGTGCGGTTAATCCCCACGTCAATCACAACGGCCCCGGATTTCACCATATCAGCCGTGACAAAGCCGGCCTTGCCAACAGCAGACACAAGAATATCGGCCGTCTTTGTATGCGCAGCAAGGTTTTGCGTGCGTGAATGACACATGGTCACCGTGCAGTTTTCGTTCAAAAGGAGCATGGCGACCGGCTTTCCGACCAGGTTGGAACGTCCGATAACCACAGCTTCCTTCCCTACAAGAGAAGTGCCGGAAAAATGCAGTAAATCGAGAATGCCGCGAGGGGTGCAGGGAAGAACACCCTTTCCCCCACGGAATAGCAGCCCGGAATTGACCAAATGAAAACCGTCCACGTCCTTTTCGGGAAGAATTCTCTTA
>JAZUDA010000358.1:0-10782 GCA_045639455.1 Clostridia bacterium
CGGTGAGGCCGTAAGAGTCGGTTAGCTCCGCCGCCTGCCTTGCCACATCGGCACCGTAGTGCTTCAGGTCGATATTCAGCATCAGGCCGGGATACTGGCGGATCCAGATCAGGCATTCCTCCAGCGTCATCATGCGCTGGGCGGGCAGAGCGGGAAAAAGAGCGGCCACGTTGAACCGCTTCAACTCGCCGTATGAATAACTGCTGACAGGACCTTTGCCGTCAGAGGTGCGGTCCAAAGTGCTGTCATGGCAGAGCATCAGCACACCGTCCGCGGAAATGCCAATATCGATTTCCACCATGGCGACCCCGGTCTTGACGGCTTCTTCAAAGGAAATCAGCGTGTTTTCCGGGTATTTTGCCGCGTAGCCGCGATGACCGCAGACAAGAAAGGAAGAATCAATCACCGCTTTTTGCATCGTAGTTCTCCTCCAATCCGCTTTTTCTATTCGGAAAGCCCTGCATGCCGTTTCGCACGCAGGGCTTTTGCGAGCTTTATTATTGGGCGCAAAGGTCGGAATGGCCGATGGCCACCACATCGCTTTGCTTGCGGCAGTTGATATTGCGGGCAACGCCGTCCTCACCGACTACGTTCAGCTGCTTTCCCATAAACACGATGCCGCTGGTATTGCCGCCGTCCAGGTTCATAGCCTGTGTGCAGCCCAGCTCCATCATCTTTTCTGCCAGCTGCTTTACGGAAACTCCGGTAGCATTGTTATGGCGGCCCTCATACATGACGCAGAAGTAGTGACCGTATTCCGCCATGCCGATTGCGGTACGGGGGGCGATGGATTTCCCGTATTTTTCAATATTTTCGCCGTACTCGCCGTCCTTGATCAGGATGGGGCCGAAGGACAGCACATCCCGGGCACCCATGTCCAGCAGCTGCTGGGCTGTATAGGTGTCAGAGTAGTTCACCATCATAAAGCCATTGGCGAAGAGGGACAGCGTATCCAGATTCGGGTACTTGTCATACCCGCGGACATAGGTCTTGTCGTTCACAATATCATAGTTGCGGACGATGATCCCGCGGTTCTTTCCGCTGCGCTCATGGTAGTAGTCACCGTTGATGGCCAGCACCAGGCGGTTATCCTTGGCAATCCGGGCGGGATACGCGGTGGCTTTCGCCCATTTTTTCCAGTCTGCCGGGCAGCAGAAGAAGGTATCTGTCCCGTCACTCCATACTTCAGCCACGAAGTAGGTCTGCTTCGGGCTTGTTTCCACGTGACGGATAACCTCCACCTTCAGGGTGGGGGAGCAGTAGCGCCATACGCCGGCATTTTCATTTTCATACAGGAACTCGCCCGTGTCCAGGAAGCCGCTTGCGTTCAGCACGGGGAATTCCCCCTCCGCCAGGGAAAACACAGGCAGCAGGCACAGCAGCATCAGCATGGCCAGAAGCTTCTTTACCATCAGTTTCGTCTCCTTCCGCAATTGACGGGACAATCATAATCCGAAAGAGAATAAAACGCAAGAGTATTCGCGGCAGATTTACAATTCTCAGTTATTTTCGTTAATGGAGGCCTCCAGCACGATATCCCCCATCAGCGCGAGGACCGCCATGCGGCCCTTGTCAGCCTTGGGCGCGACCTTGAATTCCTCCATGGTCAGCGTTGTGGGCGCGGCAATTTTCTGGTACAGGGTGACGGTGCAGCCGGGACGGGTCACAGCCAGCGCGGCGGCCAAGGTGACACCCTTGACCAGCGGGAAGCACCGGACGCCCTTGCCTGCGCGGGACTGGCGCTCAAAGTCCATGGACATAATCCGCTTGCCCCAGCCGTTCTGGGTCAGCAGCAGCACCTGGTTCATGGCGGTAGTCTGCATGGCGAGGATGACCTCGTCATCGTCATCGACAGCCATACCGCGTACGCCCGCGGCGGAGCGCCCGAGCTGGGGCACGTCCTTCAGGGCGAAGCGGATGGACATGGCGTTCTTTGTGATCAGCAGCAGGTCATCCCCGCCGGAGATGGGCAGAACGGAGGCCAGACGATCGTTATCCTTCAGTGTGATGGCGACAATCTTCTGCCTGCGGACATCATACTCGCCCGCGGCGGTGCGCTTGATTTGACCGTTCCCGGTGATAAAGGCGAAGTCCGGCATATCCTTCAGCTGGTTCGGCGCAACGCAGAACATGGCAACGCAGGTTTCGCCCTGCGCCAGTTCCTTCAGCACGCCGGATAAGAAACTGCCGCGGGCGTTGGAACGGGTCAACTCCGGCAGCGTGCCCACGTTCAATGTGTAGCAACTTCCCAAGTTGGTGAAAATCAGCAGACTGCCGTCCGTATTGGTAGAGAAGGCGTACCGCGCGGCGTCATCACCCTCGGCGGCATTCTTCTGCCATGCCTTGGGGGCAAACCGCTTCAGCTGGCCGCCACGGGTATAGACGACCACGGCGTCCTCAGCCTCGGGTGCTTCGCTTTCCTCCACATAGTCCACGTTTTCTTCCTTGCGGATGGTGGTGCGGCGGGGCGTGTCATACTTCTCGCCGATTTCACCCAGTTCCTTGGCAATCACCTGTAGCAGCTTTTTCTCACTCTTGAGAATGCCGTTCAGGCGGTCAATCTCCTTCAGTACATCATGATATTCTTTTTCCAGACTCAGGATTTCCAGCCCGGTCAGCCGCTGCAGACGCATGTCCAGAATGGCCTGGGCCTGCACTTCCGTCAGGGTGAAACGCTCCATCAGGGCTTCACGGGCGTCCCGCACGCTCTTGCTGGAGCGAATCAGGGCGATGACCTCGTCCAGGTTGTCCACGGCAATCATCAGGCCCTGGAGGATATGGGCGCGGGACATGGCCTTGTCCAGGTCGTATTTGGTACGGGCGGTAACCACGTTTTTCTGATGGCGGATAAAGTACTCCATCAGGGACTTGAGGCCCAGCTGTTTCGGCTTGCCGTCGGCAATGGCAACCATGTTCACGCCGAAGGTCACCTGCAGGTCGGAATACTTGTACAGCGCGGCCAGCACCTTGGCGGGGTCGGCCTCCTTGCGCACCTCAATTACGGCGCGAAGGCCTGTGCGATCGCTCTCGTCCCGAATGTCGTAAATATTGCCGAGACAGGACTTTTTCTCTTCAGACAGGTGCAGGATTTTTTCCAGCATGGCGGCCTTATTGACACCGTAGGGCACTTCCGTAATCACCAGCATGGTGCGTCCGGAAGGACCGTCCTCCATATGGACGCGGGAACGAACAGTCAGCTTGCCGCGGCCGGTCTCGTAGGCGGCGCGGATTTCGGGGGTATCCAGCACAATGCCACCGGTAGGAAAGTCGGGCCCGGGAATAAAGGCCATCAATTCCTCGGTGGTCATGTCCGGGTTTTCCATCAGGGCGGAAATGGCCTTTACGCATTCGCCCAGGTTATGGGGCGGTATATTGGTGGCCAGGCCCACCGCGATGCCGGAGGCACCGTTGACCAGCAGGTTGGGGAAACGGGCGGGCAGCATGTCCGGCTCCTTCAGGGTATCGTCAAAGTTCAGCCGGAAGGGGACGGTGTCTTTCTCGATGTCCCGCAGCATTTCCATGGCAAGGGGTGCCATACGGGCCTCGGTGTAACGCATGGCGGCGGCACCGTCGCCGTCGATGGAACCGAAGTTACCGTGGCCGTCCACCAGCTTGTCACGCAGGGAAAAGTCCTGCGCCATACGCACCAGGGCATCATATACGCTGGAGTCGCCGTGGGGATGATATTTACCCAGGCAGTCGCCCACGATACGCGCACACTTGCGGTGCGGCTTGTCGGGGGTAATGCCCAGTTCGTTCATGGTGAACAGGATACGCCGCTGAACCGGCTTCAGGCCGTCCTCCACCCGGGGCAGGGCACGCTCCATGATGACATGCTCCGCGTAGGGAATCATGGAATCATGCAGAACCTCCTCCATGGTGGTCTGCACAATGTTCTGATCCTGCGGGATTTCGTTTGCTTTCTTTGCCATTGGTTAGTTCCCCTTCTCCTGCTCGGTAGGCTCAAACCGGTCTTCACGGTTGAAATCCGCGTATTTGCTGATGTAGTCCCGCCGGGGTTCAACCTTGTCGCCCATCAGGATTGTCAGCAACCGCTCGGCCTCCGCTGCGTCCTCCACCGTTACCTGTACCAGCTTGCGCACGGACGGGTCCATGGTGGTGGCCCACAGCTGCTCCGGGTTCATTTCGCCCAGGCCTTTATAGCGCTGCAGGGTATAGCCCTTGCCGAATGTCTTTTGAATCTTTTGCAGTTCCCGGTCGTCGTAGACGTATTTCATTTTGTCGCCCCGGGCGATCCGGTACAAGGGCGGCGTACCAATGTACACATGCCCGTTGGTGACCAACTCTTTCATGTAGCGGTAGAAGAAGGTCAGCAGGATGGAGCGGATATGCGCGCCATCCTGGTCGGCATCGGAGAGGATAATGACTTTATTGTACTTCAAGCCGGACAGGTCGAAGTCCTCGCCGATGCCCGTGCCCAGCGCCGTGATGATGGAGCGGAATTCCTCATTGGCCAGTACTTGGTCAATACGCTTTTTTTCCGCGTTCAGGGGCTTTCCGCGCAGGGGAAGAATGGCCTGGAAGCGGCGGTCACGGCCCTGCTTGGCACTACCGCCGGCGGGGTCGCCCTCTACGATAAACAGCTCGTTTTCCTGGGGCTTGCGTCCGGTGCAGCTGGACAGCTTGCCCACCAACGGCGCCGCGTCCAGCTGGTTCTTTTGCCTGGCAATATCGCGGGCCTTGCGGGAGGCGTCACGGACCTTGGCGGCCTTCACGGCCTTTTCCACAATAGATTGGGACAGCGCGCCGTTTTTCAAATCCTCCAGGTATTCCGTCAGCCGCTGGGAAACGATGAATTCCACCGCAGGGCGGACCTCCGTATTACCCAGCTTGCCCTTCGTCTGTCCCTCAAACTGGGGATTCTTGACCATGGCAATGATAACCGCCGTCATGCCCTCACGGAAGTCCTCGCCGGCAAGGTTGGTATCTTTTTCCTTCAGCACGCCGATTTTGCGGGCATAATCGTTGAAGCACTTGGTGAAGGCCGCCTTGAAGCCCATTTCGTGGGTGCCGCCCTCGCCGGTGGGAATATCGTTTACGTAGGAGAATACGCTTTCGGCGTAGTCGTCCGTGTACTGAATGGCCGCACGGAACATCACGCCGTCTTTCTCGCCCTCAAAGTAGATGGGAGTGTCAAAAAGCGGGGTTTTGTCCTTGGTGAGATATTTCACATAGTCCAGAATGCCGCCCTCGTAGCAGAATACCTGATGTCCCTCTTCCGGGTCGGGATTCCGCTCATCGGTGAAGGTGATTTCCAGCCCACGGTTCAGGTAGGCCAGCTCCCGCAGACGGCGGGCGACCGTCTCTCCGTTGAAGCGGACGTCCTCGAAAATCGTGTCATCCGGCAGGAAGCGGACAAGGGAACCGCGCTTGCGGGTATTGCCGATTTTGGTCAGCGGAGCGGTGGCACGGCCCGCCACCAATTTTTTCTTTGCCTCATCATACCCGGTTTCAAAGCGGATAGAATAGTGCCCATAGTCGCGGAATACGTCAACGGTGACCCATTTTGAAAGAGCGTTCACAACGGATGCGCCCACACCGTGCAGACCGCCGGAGAAGGAATAGTTACGGTTGTCGAATTTGCCGCCCGCGTGCAGCTGGGTATAGATGACCTCTACGCCGGATACGCCCATGGTGGGGTGAATGTCCACCGGCATACCGCGCCCGTTATCATATACGCTGGCGGAGCCATCCTTGTGCAGCGTCACCTGCACCTGTGTAGCGTAGCCGCCTAACGCCTCATCAATCGCGTTATCCACAATTTCCCACAGCAGGTGATGCAGACCGCGCACACCGGTGGTGCCGATGTACATGCCGGGACGAAGGCGGACCGCCTCCAGCCCTTCCAGAATCTGAATATCACCAGCATCGTATTTCTGTGCCATCTTCAATCAGCCTTTCGGTAGGTACTCAAAATCAAACGCCAATGGCGCAATATAATTGTAACATTTTATCCGAAAAAATGCAAATAAATCTGTAAACTCTTTCAATAATGCGCTATAATAAAAGGGTAAAACCGCAGGGGAGGACCGGAACAAGTGTCAGAATTTCACCTGAAAGCCCCTTATGAGGCAAGGGGCGACCAGCCGCAGGCCATCGAAGCGCTGACGGAGGGCATCTGCAAGGGAATGAAGAACCAGGTGCTGCTGGGCGTGACAGGCTCCGGCAAGACCTTTACCATGGCCAATATTATCGCCCGGGTGCAGAAGCCCACGCTTGTCATTGCCCACAACAAAACGCTGGCGGCTCAGCTGTGCAGCGAGCTGAAGGCCTTCTTCCCCGACAGCGCCGTGGAGTATTTTGTCTCTTACTACGATTATTACCAGCCGGAGGCCTATATCGCCTCCACCGACACCTACATCGCCAAAGATTCCGCCGTGAATGAGGAGATTGACCGTCTCCGCCATTCTGCCACCGCGGCCCTTCGTGAGCGGCAGGATGTGATTATTGTGGCCTCAGTTTCCTGCATCTATTCCATGGGTGACCCCGCGGAGTACGAGGGTATGATGATTTCCCTTCGCCCGGGTATGAAAATGAGCCGCAACAGCCTGCTGGAAAAATTGACCGAAATCCAGTACCTGCGCAACGACATCGATTTTTCCCGCGGCACGTTCCGTGTGCATGGGGATATAGTGGAGATAATACCTGCTAATTCAAACGAAAAAGCGATACGAGTGGAGTTTTTTGACGAAGAAATCGATCAAATCACCCAGATAGAGGTGACAACGGGCCATAAGCTGGCAACGCTCTCTCATACGGAAATCTACCCGGCGACCCACTACGCTACCAACAGCGTGGCCATGGAAAAAGGGCTTGCCGAAATCGAGAAGGATCTGGAAAAGCGGCTTGCGCAGCTGCGGGCAGAGAATCACCTGCTGGAGGCCCAGCGGCTGGAGCAGCGTACCAATTATGATATGGAAATGATGCGGGAAATCGGCTACTGCTCCGGCATTGAAAATTATTCCCGCTATTTTGACGGCCGAAAGGAAGGGGAGGCGCCCTTCTGCCTGCTGGACTATTTTCCCGGGGATTTCTTGTTGCTGATTGATGAAAGCCATGTGACCGTGCCGCAGATTCGCGGCATGTACAACGGTGACCGGATGCGCAAAAAGATGCTGGTGGACTACGGCTTCCGTCTGCCGTCCGCGTTTGACAACCGCCCGCTGCTGTTTGACGAGTTCCTGCAGCGTATCCACCAGACGATTTTCGTTTCCGCCACACCGGGTCCGTACGAAATGGAAAAAGCGGAGCAGGTGGTGGAACAGATTATCCGCCCCACCGGCCTGCTGGATCCGAAAATTATCCTGCGCCCGGCCACAGGTCAGGTGGACGACCTGATTGGCGAAATTCACCGGACGGTGGAGGCGGGGGAGCGGGTACTGGTAACGACCCTTACCAAGCGTATGGCGGAGACCCTGACCGACTATCTGAAAGAAATGGACATCCGCGTGCGGTACCTGCACAGCGATGTCAAGACGCTGGAGCGCACGGCGCTGATCAGGGATCTGCGGCTGGGCGAGTACGATGTGCTGGTGGGCATCAACCTGCTGCGTGAAGGGCTGGATATGCCCGAGGTATCGCTGGTGGCCATTCTGGACGCGGACAAGGAGGGCTTCCTGCGCTGTGAGACGTCCCTGATTCAGACCATTGGCCGAGCGGCCAGGAACGTGCACGGACGGGTCATCCTCTACGGCGATACCCTGACGGACTCCATGGCGAAGGCCATGAATGAGACCAACCGCCGCCGCGCCATGCAGGAGGCCTACAACAAGGCGAACGGAATTACGCCCCGGTCCGTGCAGCAGAAGGTCAAGGACCTGCTGTCCATCACGGGCAAGGTTGCGGAGGACGAGGCCGTGCCCGAGGAGGATCGGGACGAGTTGATGCGCCGTTTGGAGGATCAGATGCTCTCTGCCGCGAAGGCGCTGGAGTTCGAGGAAGCCGCGCGTCTGAGGGATCAACTGCTGCAGCTGCGTGACGGGAAAAAGAAATAAAAAAATCACCCCGCCGGAGTTGCCTCCGACGGGGATTCCTTTACATTGTGGACAGGCTATCAACCATTGCGACGAGCGGCAAAGCACTCACTGCAGTAGATGGGACGGTCGTTCTTGGGAATGAAAGGAACAGTGGTGGGTGCACCGCAGTTGGCGCAAACAGTCTGATACTGCTCACGGGGAGCGCCAGGAGCGGGGCGGCTGGCCTTGCGCGCATTGCGGCAAGCCTTGCAACGGGTGGGCTCGTTCTGGAAGCCCTTCTCTGCATAGAACTCCTGCTCACCGGCGGTGAACACGAATTCGTTGCCGCAGTCACGGCAGACAAGCGTCTTGTCTTCGTACATGGTTAGGTAACCCCCAAATAATAGAATATGGCTTCTGTTACGGCTGACCTGGTTTTTGACCCCACACTGGCCGGACAGGGAGACTTGCTCTGCGCATCGCGCCCTCACGCCTCTCCTCTCGGAATCGGACGAACCGTCCCGGCCGGACTTATCTCTAGACCGCCCCATGATCACCGGCACTTTGACCGGCTTACGTGGATCGTTTTGCCCGCGGCTGGCATCGACTTGCAACCACAGACCCGAACAGCTACCATCCACATTATAGGCCACTTTTTGAAAATTGCAAGAACTTTTTTGAGAAAAAACCCGTATTTTTCAATATTTTTTCAGGTTTTTTTAAGAAAAAGTTGCAGTTTGACGAAAAAATGGTATAATGTACCCGTATAATTCCTCTATTTCGGGAAGAAAGGATAGTATTTAAGACACGTGAGCGACAAGAAAAAGAAGAAACTGATTGCAATGGTTTCGTTCCTTGTGCCGGTCGTACTTGGCCTGCTGCTTGGTTTCGGCAAGCTGGGGCTGATTCTGTGCCTGATTGTGGGCGCGGTCGCGGCGTTCGCGGTACCGGTCATGGCCGGTGGGCTGGACCTGCGTCAGAAGGAACACCATGGCACCGCCGCGCTGCCTTTTGAGGTGGAAACACTGCCTCCTCAGGTGAAGGAGCAGGTCGTGCAGGGTCAGGAATATGTGGCGTTGTTCCGTAGGCTGAACGGGCAGATTCCCGATGAAGTCCTGTCCGGCAAGATCGACGAGATCGAAAGCAATGTGAACAAGATTTTCACGGTGCTGGCGCAGGAGCCGGAGAAGGCTTCCCGCTGCCACAAGTTTATGACCTACTACCTGCCCACCACGGTGAAGCTGCTGGAAGGCTATGTGAAGCTGAATCAAGACACCGTCCGCGGTGAAAACGCGGTGAACGCCCGCGCCCGCATCGTGGAGACCATGGACATCGTTATCCGTGCCAGTGAGAAGCAATTGGAAAGCCTGTATGAGGCGGACACACTGGATTTGGAAACGGATATGGACGTCATCGCCCAGATGGTCAAGCGCGACGGACTGGCGGATGTGGACTTCGATACCATTCGCAGCCATATGGAAAGCAACGAACCTGTATCCTTCAACTTTGAAGGATTGAAGGCATCATTGAATCAGGATAAAGTACATGCATGATATGAAGGAGGACATTCCCATGAGCAACATTCCCCATCTGACCCTGACCCCCGAAGCCGCCGACAAGCCTGAAATGGAAAAGGTTGTGGAGGCCGTGGAGGAAGTACGCGACTTCACCATGGAAGTGAAGGAGCCCGAAGCGCCCGCTGTTGCCGTTTCTCCTCTGGAGAATGCCCAGCTGACCGATGCGGAAAAGGAAGCTGTCGAGCAGTTCATCACCCAAATTGATGTGACCAACACCGACCACGTGCTGCTGTACGGTGCCGATGCCCAGAAGAAGATTGCCGCTTTCTCCGATAGTGCTTTGGCCAACGTCCGTGCCGCCGATACCGGCGCCGTAGGTGATATTCTGGCCAACCTGGTGACCGAGCTGAAGGGCTTCAACGCCGATGTGGAACCCCCGAAGAACATCTTCGAGAAGATTTTCAAGGGTGCCGGCAAGCAGATCGAAATGATCAAGGCCAAGTACGATAAGGTGGAGGCCAATGTGACCACCATCACCGATACGCTGGAAGGCCATCAGGTACAGCTGCTGAAAGATGTAGCCATGTTCAACCGTCTGTACGATGAGAATGTGGACTATTTCCATGAGCTGACCATGTACATCGTGGCCGGCGATGAGAAGCTCAAGCGCGTCCGCGAGACCGACCTGGTCGAGTTGCAGAACGCTGCCGCAGCCTCCGGCGATGCCATGGACGCCCAGAAGGCCAACGACCTGTCTGCCATGTGCGACCGCTTCGAGAAGAAACTGCACGACCTGAAGCTGACCCGTCAGGTTTCCATGCAGATGGCTCCCCAGATTCGTCTGCTGCAGAATAACGACTCCATGCTGGTGGAGCGGATTCAGTCCACCATCTCCAATACCATTCCGCTGTGGAAGAGCCAGATGGTTCTGGCCCTGGGTCTGCACAACAGCCAGGCTGCCCTGAAGGCGCAGACCGCCGTTACTGACATGACCAACGATCTGCTGCGGAAGAATGCCGAGACTCTGAAGGTCGGCACCATCGAGACCGCCAAGGAAGCCGAGCGCGGCATCATCGATATCGAGACCCTGATGGAGACCAACCAGTCCCTGATTGATACCATCAACGAGGTCATGACCATCCAGAAGGAAGGCCACGAGAAGCGCCTGAGCGCCGAGGCTACCCTGATCAAGATGGAAGACGAGCTGAAGGGCAAGCTCCTGGAGCTGCGTCATTAATCAGACAATGCGCAAGGCCGGCAGATATTTTTCTGCCGGCCTGTTTTCGGTA
>JAZUDA010000359.1:0-3097 GCA_045639455.1 Clostridia bacterium
AGGCCACCAACCGTTCATCGGCCATCGTGGCACCTTTCTGCATCAAGGCGGAATAGCCGCCGATAAAGTTCACACCTGTTTCCGCGGCGGCCTTGTCCAGCGCGTAAGCCACCTGAACCGGGTCGGGGCAAGCCAGGAGGGAAACGGGGGTCACGGAAATCCGTTTGTTGACGATGGGAATGCCCAGCTCTTTTTCAATCTCTTCGCCGGTACGGACCAGGTCCTTCGCCGTGCGACAGATTTTGTCATAGACCCGCCCGGCAGTTTCGGCCCCGCAGGCGCAGTCAAGCAGGTTGATGCCCAACGTGATGGTGCGGATGTCGAACTTTTGCTCCCGGATCATCTGGAGCGTTTGCTGAATATCACTTGTCTGTAGCATTTCTTTCCTCCGTCAGATGCGGTGCATGGCATCGAAAATATCCGTGCGTTGCAGGGTGATGCTCATGCCCAGCTTTTCACCCTGGGCCAGCAGGTCCGACTGCAGATCGACAAAGGGCAGGGTGGAATTGGTGATATCTACAATCATCAGCATGGTGAAATAACCGCCCAAAATGGTCTGGGAAATATCAAGAATGTTGATATTGAGCTGAGACAGACGGGTGGAGACCGCGGCGATAATGCCGCAGGCATCCTGACCGGTAACGGAAATCAGTGCTTTTTTCATGGCTTTTTGCTCCTTTACGTGGTGTGGATGAGATGAATTTTCATCATTTCGAACGGGTTTCCCCACCGGGGCAGATGAATCGGGTTTCCAACCCCTGCGGATACATATAGCTTGCTGTCGTAACAACCCTTTGTATAGCAGGGCAGGATGCCCTGATCCGGCGCGTACAGAGGAATGCCGAGCACCCGCACCTGTCCTCCGTGGGCGTGACCGGACAGAACGAGATCCACCTCCCGGCCCCGCAGGACGGAAAAATACAGGTTTGGCTTGTGGCACAGCACAATCCTCAGCCCGGTTTTCTTTTCCAGTTCATCCATCCGACGGCTGTCGCCCGTGCCGTTGCAGGAGGTAATCCACAACTCGCCAAGATGAAGAATTCCCTGGTTAAGCCACATGGCACCGGCCTTTTTGACCAGCCGGGGATAATCCGGGGGGAGGAAGCCTGCACGCTCATGATTGCCTGGCGCGTAGACAACGGGGGCAATCCGGGCGGCGGCCTCAAGAAAGGCCAGAGCATTGTCGTAGGTTCCGCGATAGCGATTAACCAAATCCCCGGGAATGAAAATCAAATCCGCCCCCTCCAAAAGAGGGAGGAGGGCGTCAAAAGGTTCGTTGTGAAGGTCGGAAAGGACAGCAACCGTCATTTCCGGCACGTGGTCGGGGACAGGATGACGGTAGGATGAAACCGTAATGAGACGCTGCTTCATTTCAGATATTTTTCCTTGATGTAGCCGTCCATATTGCCCTTTTCGGAAACGGTCATGGTTTCAATGCTGAGGGCTTCCATGCTGGCGGCAAGAATGGCGATGCCGTGCACAATGATGTCCGCCCGCTTGACGGAAATAGCAGGAATGGCGCGGCGTTCTTCGACTGTCAGGCGGGACAGGTAGTCCAAGGTGTTTTCCACATCGTCCCTTGTGATGACGGCACCGTGGAGGTAGGTCTTGTCATCCCAGTAAATGCCGCGTACGATGGCACCCATGGTAGTGAGCGTACCGCCGGTACCGTACCAGCTGTCAGGCAGGCCGGCGCGAAGAAGCTTGGGCAGGCACGGCGCAAGGATGTCTTTGGCGATATGGACAACATGCCGGGCATCTTCACGGTTGCGAATGGGGCAGCGGTCGTACAGCCGCACGGCGCCCATTTTCAGGGAAAAAGCGGCGTCAATTCGCGAACCCTCACCAATCACATACTCGGTGGAACCGCCGCCGATATCCAGTACACCTGCGCGTTCCCCGCTTGTCGCGCCCAGAAAGGACAGCGCCGCTTCCCGTTCGCCGGGGCAGATTTCCAGTTCAAGTCCCGTGGCATCCAGTACGCGTTGGGCAAAATCCGCCCCGTTGGCGGAATCCCGCACCGCGCTGGTGGCAAACAGGTGCATATCCTCCACGCCCATGGACAGAGCCTTGGCACGGAAAGCGGAAATGGCGTCCAGCGAGGAAAGAATATTTTCCTCCGCCATATTGCCGTTGTTCTGTTCCATTCCGGCAAAAAGCCGCGTGCCCTCGCGGGAGCGAAGCACCTGTCGGATGGCACCGTTTTCCACATCGGAAAGCAGCATACGAATGGAGTTGGAACCAATGCCGATTACGCCGACCCGCATATGTCCTCCTCTTGGCAGAAGTCAGTTTCCTGCCACTTCAATTTGAATATCTGACCCCGCGCCGTATAGTGCCTCGGGATTCATAATGACAAACTGGATTTCTCCGGGCATCAGATAGCCCTGAGTATCCCGCGCCTTGGCTTCGATGTAGGCGTCCGTTCCGCTGATGCTGATTTCCTGCTGAAGGCTTGCGCCTTCACGCTGCAGGGAACTTTTCTCCAGACGGGCGGTAGAAATATCGTCCTTCAACTGGTTTGAATGGTTTTGACAAATAACGGTCAGCGTTACGGATACCAACGTAATGACAATCATCGCCAGAATCAGCCGTGCCGGGGGAACTCGCTTCGTGAAAAAATGCCTCATTGCCGATCCAGCTCCTTTTTGCCGTTCCGTAACGGCGACTTATCATCTACCATTATAAAGCATGATTCTCAAAAAAACAAGGAAAAACCCGGCCCAATATCGGGCCGGGAGCAAAATCAGAACATGGCAACCGTATCCTTAATAAGTGCGATGGTTTCGGGGTCGGTATTCGCGGGCGCGAAGGTGACGGAATGGGGGTCTACGCCGCAGATGGCCTTGGCCCACGTGAGGGCGGCGGCGTAGCGACCGTAGTCATAGCTCAGGTGGAAGCCGTCCCGGTTAATGGAGGGGGCGCCGGCAGCGTGATTGAAGGCAGGGGTGCCGCGCAGGCATTGAATCACATCGCCCGTGGGAATCAGGGGCAGGCTGTGCTCCGCAGCGTGGGTGGTGTAAGCGTTGCGCAGACGCAGGAACATTTCCTGCTGATTGCAGTGATAGGTGGGGAAAGCAACGAAGTCGGAGGCCAA
>JAZUDA010000360.1:0-4736 GCA_045639455.1 Clostridia bacterium
ACATGGCTACGATCCGACTTGAAACTGATAATAATCCGCTCCACATTGTCCTCGGGAGCAAAGAAATGACCGATATTGGCTACATCGAAGCAGGCGATGCGCACGTTGTCAACAGGGGAGTCGCCGTAGGCCTGCTCAATATTCCGCCGGGTATAGCCCAGCACATTGGTGGCAATATCGACTGCTACATAGTTGGTATCCCGGTTGTCAAAAACCATCTGTGCGGTGGAAACACCTTTTCCGCAGCCCAGTTCCACATGGAGGGGCTGCTTTTTCGGGAAGACCGTGTCCCACTTTCCCGGAAGCGTTTCCGGGTGCTCTAAATAATATGGACAGGCCTCCAATTCAGGCCGGGCCCATTTTTTGAACCTCATGTGCATGGGATGCTTCTCCTTTTACTGAACGTGGTTTCGGGCCGGGCCGCGAAGCAAGTCGCCCTCCTGCGTGGTAAAGGGCAGAATCATGCTGATTTTTGTGCCCGCAACACCGTAGGTATTCACCGTTTCGCCGCTGTCAGTGAGTGTGAATGAGGGCGCGGTAAAGGTCACGGGTCCGTCAGGTGTCAGCAGGGTGACATTATCCCCGGCATAGAAGCGGTTCTTCAGCACCAGCAGCGTGGTACCGTTCGCCTCTGCACCTTTCTCCACACGGGCAAGGTATTCGGAGCACTGATGGAAGCCCTCAACGCCGCCGCAATCCGCCGGCCGCCCGAACAGGAATCCGGTATTGGAGTCTCGATGGCTGGCATTGTTCAATTCGGCCAGCAGCGCATCTTTTTTCTCTTCAAAGGTGTTGTCCGCCACGGCATCCAGCGCCTGACGATAGGCGGAAACCACCGTGCCCACATAGTACTCTGTCTTCATGCGGCCTTCGATTTTCAGGGAGGCTACGCCGCTTTCACACAGCTGAGGCAGGTAGGACATCAGGTTCAGGTCCTGCGCGGAGAAAATGTACGTTCCCCGGTTATCCTCGCAGACAGGCAGGTATTCGCCGGGGCGCTTTTCTTCCACCACATGATACTGCCAGCGGCAGGGTTGTGCACAGGCACCTTTGTTGGCACTTCGCCCGGTCAGCTCCGCAGAGAGCATACACCGGCCGGAGTAGGCCATGCAGCTGGCACCGTGGACAAACATTTCCAGCTGAAGCCGGGCGGGTTTTTTCACGGCCATAGCGCGAATCTGCTCCAGCGTCATTTCCCGGGCAAGGATTACACGCTCACAGCCCAGCGAGTCGTAAAACATCGCGGCTTCAGTATTTACCGTATTGGCTTGGGTGGAAACATGCAGCTTCAGGCCCGGCACTTCCCGGCGCAGGGCAAGCAGCGCACCCAAGTCGCTGACAATGGCGGCATCTGCTCCGGCGTCCTGAACAATCCGGGCTGTTTGGATAAAATCCGCCATTTCATCGTCATTGGGAAAAATATTCATGGTTACGTACAGCTTTTTGCCCGCCTGATGCAGGAGGACAGCGGCTTCACGCAGCTCTTCCGGGGTAAAGTTCCCTGCAAAGGCCCGCAGGCCGAAACGCTGCAGCCCTACGTATACCGCGTCCGCGCCAAAGTGCAGTGCGGCCTTCAGCTGTGCCATTCCGCCGGCAGGGGCAAGCAATTCGGGAATCATTGTTTTTTTGCCTCCTTCTGCTTCGTGTCATATTCAGCCCACAGGGGAGAATAGATGGCAACGGCCTGCTGATGCTCCTCGTAAGTGCGGGAGAAATACAGTGTGCCCTGGTTGGGATCGGTGGAGCAGAAATACAGATAGTTCTGCTCCAGGAAAGTTTCATCCGGGTACAGCGCGGCATCAATGGCTGCGGCAGAGGGGTTGCACACCGGCCCCAGAGGAAGCCCGGTATACCGGTACGTGTTGTAAAGGGAGTTGACGGACAAATCTTCCTGGGACAGTACCATATTGGTGCTGCCTGTGACGTACTTGATGGTTACATCGGAACCGAGGCTCATGCCCGCCTTGATACGGTTATGAAATACGGCGGATACCTTTGCGAAGTCGTCCGTCTTGGCCTCTTTTTCAATCATGGATGCCATCGTCAGCACCTGATCCATGGTCATGCCGAGCGCTTCCGCCCGGTCATAACGGGTACCTACAACCTTCTCCGTCTGCCCCAGCAGCTTCCTCACAATGTCATCCGCCGTGGCATTGGTGTAAATCTCATAGGTGTTGGGGGTCAGATAGCCCTCCAGGGCATACAGCCGCTGCCCCACGTTGGGTGTGGCAAGCAAATCCGCAATATAGTAGTAATCCCGATAAGCGTCGCCGGTACGGCAAAGGGAAAGAAGCTCGTCCCTGTCGGAAAGAATGTTGCGCCGGACAAGATAGTCCGCGATATTCTCCACCGTCCAGCCTGGAATGACGGTGATGTTGGTGGTAATAGGGTTTCCGTCGCCGGTCGTCAGCAGCTCCGCCAGCTCATTCAGGCGAATGGAAGGGGAGATGGCGTAGGTGCCGGCTTGAATCTTCTGCCCCATACCGAGAAAGTCGCAGTAGTATTTGAATACAGAAGAGGAGCGAATCAGCCCGGCAGATTGCAGATTATTGGCAACCCGCGTCAGGCTGGAACCGCTGTCAATCACAAAGACGAATTCCTCTGTGCTGGTTTCATCCACAGGGTCAATATATTCGGCGGAAAAACGGTTCCACAGGTGGGAGAACAGACCAAAAAGAATCAGCAGAGAAACAAGCACAATAAAAACAGGACGGAGCAGGTTCCACAACCCGGAGTACCAGAACAGGCCGTATTCCCGCTCTTCCTTCAAATCCTGATAGTCATAATCACGGTTGGTTCTTGGCAAAATGACACCGCCTCACTCCATGCCGGGCAGCTCGACGGACAGCCCGGTGGCATCGGTCAGAATCTTGAACACATCGCTCATCATTTGCTGCACACGCATTTCCGCCGTCAGGTAGCCCGCCACGGTGGGCTGGCTGTACAGCAGGGCGGACAGCTGGGAAAAACGGCTCATCATTTCGCTGTCCGGGGTCTGGCCTGCCATGGCGGTCATCTGCAGGGTGGTTTGCAATTTCTTCATTTCCTTCAGCAGAGCTTTGGACGTTTCGTCCGCGTCCACAGCCTCCTGAAAGCTTTTATATGTGCGAACCTCTTCACTTTCACCTAATTGCCGGGCCAGCTGATGTACAAGATCGTATTGCATAAGGTTTTCCCTCCATTGGAATAATCCCTTGTTTCCATCTGTTATTGTAGCCGCAGGGACATGGAAAGTCAAGAAAAAGGGGGCGATTTGAAATAAAAAAGGAGCGGATGATTTCCGTTCCTTTTTTATCTTACAGACCGTAGCGCTTCTTAAAACGGTCTACACGGCCACCGGTATCTACCAGCTTCTGCTTACCGGTAAAGAAAGGATGACACTTGGAGCAAATTTCAACGGTGATATCCTTCTTTACGGAGCCAGTTTCAAACGTCTCACCGCACACGCAGCGAACAGTCGCCTTGCCGTAATTGGGATGGATCTTTTCCTTCATGCTGTTTCACCTCTTTTGCGCATGCATGTTGGCCCTGTTCACAGGGCACATATGGTATTGTAACATATTTCACAACACTTTGCAAGTACTCCTTGCAAAAAAGTTTGGGGAAAATGGGAGTTTTTTCAGGATATCTTGTCCTGCAGGGCGGAAAACAGGAACAGCATGGCGCCGCTGGCCAGGATGCCGCCCAGAATATCGGTCAGCCAGTGTTCGCCGGAGAGGAGACGGGCCACCACCGCCAATACGATACAGATATTGCACAGAACCCGCACCAGCCGGCTCAGGCGCGGGGAAGATGTCATTTCCTTGACGGACATAGTGCTGCCGCCTAAATAGGTGATGGTTGCCATGATATGAGAGGAAGGGAAAGAGGCGGCCAGCATACCGTCCTCCAGCACCGGGCGATAATTGATAGCGAACTTGTCAAAAAGAACGTAGATGATGATGGTAACAAGATAGAGCCCGCCCAACAGCAGCACGCCGGGGCTGACTTGCAGGAGGCTTCGTGTCTTTATCAGCTGAATGAGCCCCAGCAGGGCGTAGCATACGGCAGAAGCGATTGCTGCTGTCAGCAGCAGATTGGCCAGCATGTCCCATTTCTTTGACGGAGAGAAGGCGTTGAAAAAGGCGCCGTTCAAGGTGGACAGACCTACGCAGGACCCCTCGGGACCGATGGGGGCCACATCCACGGAATTCAGCAGCAGAATCAGAAAGAAAAACAGAAACGCGAAGACACCTGAGGCAAGAAATTTCTTATTGGTTGTCATGAGACGCGTCCTTTCACGTAAGATTCGATGGATTCCGCAATCTGTTCGGGTTTCATGACCGTGCTGTCGACGGTCAGGTCATAGCCTGATTTCGGATAAAGATAAGCAAGAGATGCCTCAGCCGAGCCGATGAAGCGGTTGCCGCGGGCAAGCTCCCGCGAGCGAAGTGTTTCCAAATCGCAGGAAACAAGCACGCGGATGAAGTCCCGCCCCGCCAGAGCGTCAAGCAGAGACTGATAGATTCGGGGGCTGGTAATCACGTGATCGATGAGAATAATATCTGCCCCGGACCGGCGCAGCGCGTCCGCCATGGAGGGCATCACATCAAATACATCGTCTTCCCAGATGGGGTCGTCCTTGCTCATGGGCAGATAGTCATCCAACGCAACGGAACATGCCTCCGGCATGCGGGCAATCAAGGCCCTGACAATGGAGGATTTCCCGGCGGAGGAGGGACCGTTCAGAAGAATCA
>JAZUDA010000361.1:0-1802 GCA_045639455.1 Clostridia bacterium
GTCTGGCAGCCAAAGCCGACCGCGACACCGCCGACACCGGCAACGGTAAGCATACCGGCCACATCAACGCCAAGTGTGGCCAGAACCAGAAGAATAATAAGGAAATACATCAAGTAGTTGAACAGGCTGATGAAAATGGTCCGCGCGGTACGTCTGCCTGACTGCGCCTGTGAAGACAGGTCATCCCCTGTCTTGCGATCGTGCCGACGAATCGCCGCGCCGATCAGCTTTCTTCCCAGCCAGATAATCGCAATACCGATGACAATAACCGCGGCAGCCTCCGCCAGAGAAACAAGAATCTGCGGCAGTCGTTTAGCAATCAGCGACGTTGTTGTCTCAAGTTCCCCCATTCTGTTCCCCCTATCATTCAAATCATCGTGATGCTACCACATATACGGAAAAATTTCAACGCCGACGTATCTTTTTCCATACTTTTTGTGCCGCGACAACAGGCAGACGAACCCCATACGCCCGGACACGGCTCATAAACACATCCAAAGATAGCGTCAAATGGGCAAGCGGCATCCACATGCCGTGAACCTTTTTCCCCGAGCGCCATTGCAGCAGTGAAGGGTTCCGTTCTACAAAAGCCTCCGCCACGGCACGCGTTGAAAACTGCGCCACGGCCAACGCGTTTACCTGCTCCCGTACCTGGCGAAGCGTATCGGGGTCCTGAATCAGGCCGGAAATCACTTCTGTCCAGGCATCCGCGGTATTTTCGCAGCGGATGGAGGGCCAGCCTTTTTCATCCAGCTGGGTATACGGCATCACATCCGAATAGATCCCCGCGATGCCCAAAGAGGAATACTCGATATACTTGATGTAATGCTTGTTCCGGTGAAAGTCCGTATCCGGCATGGGAGCCAAGCCGATATCCCAGTGACGTTCGCCCAAAGAGCGGATGTAGTCTCCATAAGAATCGCAATAGGGAATCGCGACAGCCTGCAATTCCCGTGCGAAGGAAGGAACCGCGCCGAAGAATTCAAAACGGACCTTACTTCCGAAACGGTCCGCAATGCGGTGAAGCGCCTCGGGCAGGATTGCCTCCAGATCTGCGACACGGTCGATGGAGCCGGCAAAGCCGATTACCACGGGTGCTTCGTCCCCATGGAAGACAGGCCGGACCGGGTGAAGCGCCGTCTCCTCCATCCACATTGCCGTCTTGCCCGGGGCATACCTTTCCAAGAGAAAGCGGGACGGCGACATAACGGCATCAGACAGTGCGATTGCGGAGCGGATGCAGGTTACCGTTTCCTTTTGATGATAGTGGGCAGCACTTGATACGGTGCCGGAAATATTCAGCAGATCGTCATCGATCATGTAAATCAGGTACTTCCCGGCTTCCTTCAGCTTCTTTGCAATCTGCAGCTCCGTCCTGGTATCCGTACGGCCCAGAATAACCACATCCGCCCAGTTCAAATCTTCATTGGTCAGGTTCTGTGTGAGAACGGAACGGAATTCCGCCTTCCCTGCTTTCGCCAGTGCTTCCATTTGGCTCTGACCGCAAAGAAGGATGGACGGAATCATTTTTCGGTAAAACAGAAGCACATGACACAGTGAGGAAGTATTCGCCATTGCTTACCCTCCAAATCCGTCAGCCGAACAGGCAGAAGCCCATCTTCCGGTACAGGCCGGGAAGGAATCGGCGATGGGAATAGTAGAACATAAACCCGCTGCGGGGCAGTGAGAACTGTTCAAGAAACCGGGCATCCTCCGGTGAAAGGATGTCACGGTACATTGCCGCGAACGCCGCAGCCTGTTTCTTTTTTTCCGTGACCGTTTCCCTGACGCCGGACAGCCTG
>JAZUDA010000362.1:0-2601 GCA_045639455.1 Clostridia bacterium
TAAATGATGGTGGGGATGTTATCAATCAGGTTGTACAACTCGGTAAAAAACCGATCCAGGGAGCGGACATAGCCCCAAATCAGGCCGATGACCGTGCCCAGCAGGATTTGTCCAAACGAAACACATACTGCCAGGATAATGCTGGTGCGGGTTGCGCTCCACACCTGGCACCAGTAGTCGGCGCCCAGGTCGTCCGTACCGAACCAGTACTCACTATTGGGGCTGATGAACATCTTCGTGCTGTCATAACGAAGATTGTTGGCATCATACTTGCTGATCATCGGGGAAATGAAGGTAAACGCAAACAGCAGAACGAATACAATCAGCATGATTACCGCGGACTTGCGCTTCAGGAAGTTCTGCCAAACGCTCTTCCAGTAGCTGTACTGGCTGTAGCCGGTACGTTCCGCGTCCTGATAGTGGTATTCCGCCAGGGAGAAGAGCTGCTTCTCCGGCATGGTGCTGCGTACCTTCACGTACGCGCGGCCTTTGTCGAATACTTTTTCATCGGTATCCACGTTCTCATCGGAGGGCGCGTTCATTACCATGGTCCGGCCGTCATTGCCCTTCAGCACGATGGGATCGCGCTTTTTCGTATCATTTCTGTTATCCATTACCGTGCACCCTTCTTTCCGGTCAGGCTGATTCTGGGATCCAGAATCGCGAGCAACAGGTCTCCGAGGAACACGCCCGCGATGCCCAATGTAGCATAGAGCATTACGATGGCCTGCACCAGGTTGGTGTCATAGCGGGAAATCGCCAGCGTCAGCAGAGGGCCCATGCCGGGAACAGAGAAGAAGCTCTCTGCCAGAAGGGAGCCACCGACGGTCAGCAGTACGTTATAGGGCAGATACTGAGCCAGCGGCAGGAACGCGTTCTTCATTACGTGACGGAACATAACCTGTGTCCGGGTAAGGCCTTTCAGCTGTGCCAGGCGGATATAATCCTTATTAAGCTCATCCACCATATAGCGGCGCATCCACAGCATGTAGCTGGCGATGGAGCCGGTGGAGAGGCACAGGATTGGCGGAATCGCGGAGGCCACGGGAGTGGCGCTCTTATACGTCATGGGCAGCCCGAACAGGCTGGAGCACAGGTACATAATCAAGGTGTAGGATACCAGATGCGGAACGGCGTTGATAAAGATGGTATAGCCGCTGCAAACGCTGTCCAAAACGCTGCCCTTGTACCGTGCCTGAAGGATACCCAGCACTACGCCGATTACCAGGGCGAACGCCAGGGAAATCAGGCCAAGACGCATGGAAACCGGGAATTTTTCGCCGATTACTTCGATTACGGAAACACCGCTCTGAATACGGCGAGAGGTGCCCAGGTCAAAGGTGACTTTCCAGTTCAAAGGATTGATATGGTTGATAATATTGGCAAAGCCTTCCGCCCTGATTTTCAGATCAACACCTGCCATCTGGCCGGTAACCGCCACGCCAATCGCATCATAGACCTTCTGTGCCAGTGCCTTTGCGGCATCCTCATCGGGGGTCAGCTTCTTCAAATCCTTCTGCAGGGTGGCTAGTTTGCCGACACAGCCCTGAGAAATGGCCTGTGCCACAGCTTCGTTGTTTTCGCAATCCTCTATTTGGAGGCCTTCTGCCACATACTTCTGAATCAGTGTATCCGTCAGCACCTTGGTGTTCTGTTTGGAAATCACCGAAGCAGCCGCTTCCTCACCCAACTCCGCGTTCAGGGTATCCGCGATGGCAGCATGAACCGCTTCCGCCATACCGCCGCCAGAAAGCTGCGCAGTGATAGCGTCCTTCTTGCCCTGTTCATAGGTGTAGTCGAAGGTGAACATGTTTTTATAGAAGTTGCCCAACTGTACCAGGGGCGGATCTGTCAAGCCGGCAGCCTGGAGCTTCAGTTCCTTCTGCTCATCCGTCAGCTTAATCAGCTCATCCTCCGTAAAGAAATAATCGGTAGGCATTAAGCGCATCAGCAGAAAGACTACCGTAACAATCAGAAGGATTGTCACAATCGACTGCAGCAGTCTTTTTACAATGTACTTGAACATCTCGATTCCTCCCAATGACTCGCATTTGTTCTTTCCGAAACAGCCATGTCCGGGTATTGCTGCTTTGGAAAGAACAGATGCCAGCAGCTAATATAACAGGATAGACAGGCGGCTTTCCCTACCGGGAATTTCCTTTCAAGAAAGCCGCCTGCCTTTAATGCTCAGTTATGCTTCGCGGTCAAGAATTACTTGGCTTCGAAGGCAGCCTTGATGGCTTCATAGTCAGCGGTGGTGTAGGGCTCGGTCTTGGTCTCGTAGTTCTCATAACGATAAGAAGCGATACCGTAGGCAGCGTACACCTTGGTGTAATCGTTAACCTTGGTCATTTCCCAAGAAACATCCACATAGCAGGGGATGGTCAGGCAATGATCGATGAAGTAAGCTTCAGAATCAGCAAAGGCAGCCAGACGATCATCGTACTTGTCGGCATCGGTAATGGCCTTGGCCTTGCCAACCAGCTCGGTGAACTCCTTGTAGGTGGCAATCAGGTCTTCATCGGTAGCATGGTTGATGATGCTGTAGCTGTTGGAGTAGTAGGCATTGGGCTCGTCATAGGTTTCCTGACCCACGAAGTT
>JAZUDA010000363.1:0-4300 GCA_045639455.1 Clostridia bacterium
CCAGCGGTGCGCTGCATTCGGGCAATGTATGGCACCAGTGTATCCCGCACATTGTTGTACAATTCCAGTTCCAGCCGGGTCGCCTGCTCCTGCGCGCCGACGATTTTGTCCTCGATTTCCCGCAGTTCCGGCACGGTATACCGCTCCGCGTTGGCCAGCGTCTGCTTGCGCTGGTATCGGGACGGAACCAAATCGAAGTAGGACTTGGTTACCTCAATATAGTAGCCGAAGACCTTATTGTACAGAATCCGCAGGTTTTTGATACCTGTTTCCTGCCGTTCCCGCGCCTCCAGGTCCATAATCCACTGCTTGCCGTTCTGCGCGGCCTCCCGGTATTCATCCAGCCGGGCGTTATACCCTTCCCGAATCATGCCGCCATCGCCAATCAACACCGGGGCATCCGGGGAAATGGCCGCCTCCAGCAGGGAGGAAACCTCCTCCACCGGATCCAGCCGTTGCCGCAGGGAACGGAGCAGCTCGCTTTCCCTTTCGCCCAAATCAGCGGCAATGCCGGGAATTTTTTGCAGCGAATGGCACAAGGCAAGGCAATCCCTGGGATTGACGTTCCGGTACGCCACCTTGCCCAAGAGACGCTCAATATCGTAGACCTGGTTCAGCTCATCTCGCAACGTGGCAGAAAGGATGTTCCACTCGTACAGCTCCGCAACCGCGTCCAGACGGCGGTTGATGGCCTTTTCATCGGACAGCGGCTCCTCAATCCATGAATGAAGCAGCCGTCCACCCATGGCGGTGGAGGTCTTATCCAGCAGCCACAGCAGCGTACCGCGTTTGCTCCGTTCCCGGATGCCCTCGGTCAGTTCCAGGTTCCTTCGGGTGTTCCTGTCCAGGATCATCACGCCCTGCCGCTCCCGGCGGGTCACCGCCGTGATATGCGCCAGGCTGTTTTTCTGTGTTTCACTCAGGTACTGCATCAGCGCGCCTGCCGCGCTGACCATGGTTTTTTCGCCTTCCAGACCCAGCGCCATCACATCCGTCACGCCGAAATGGCCGCAAAGCGCTTCAGATGCCCTGGCCGCAGAGAAGGCCGATTGCGGATAGGATGAAGCAAACACCTCGCCCGAAATACCCGCGGGCAGCAGGGACAGATCGTTTGTGATGATTTCACGGGGCGCGATGCGGGGGATTTCATCCGCGAGGGTTTCTTTCCACGGGCGGCAAAGCTGCACGTAAAATTCGCCTGTCGCCACATCGCAGAAGGCCATGCCACAATCGTTGCCGGCAAACGCCAGACACAGCAAGTACATGTTCTGCTTTTCCGACCCGTTCTCCTGGGACAGCAGCGTACCCGGCGTAACCACCCGGGTCACATCCCGCTCCACAAGACCTTTTGCCAGGGCCGGGTCGGTCATCTGACCCCAGATGGCAACCTTGTAGCCCTTTTCAATCAGTTTGGATACATACACGTCCACCGCGTGATACGGCACGCCGCACATGGGTGCCCGCTCTTCCAGGCCGCACTCCTTGCCAGTCAGCGTCAGTTCCAGATCATGGGAAACGCGAACGGCATCATCGAAAAACATCTCATAAAAATCGCCCACGCGAAACAGCAGTACACAGTCCTTGTACTGCTCCTTCATTTCCATATACTGCTGCATCATCGGGGATAAGGTTGCCATATTCCGCCTCCGGTTGATTGATTAGTTGCCGCAGCCGCCACAGGACGCGCAGTCGCCGGTACATCCGCCTTCGCCGCTCTCAACGCCTTCCATTTCGCCCGTGACGACAAAGGCGATAATCTGGTTGACGGTGGTCATCATCCGGTTATATTCCTCCCGGCAGGAGCGCATGCGCGCCACCAGCGGGTGCGCATTCATGGCGTTCTTGGCCTCTTCCAGTTCGGTTTCCGCCTTGGCAATCGCCTCCGCGTCGCCTGTGGGAACCGCCGCATCCAGCGCGTTCTGCTTTTCGGCTGCGGCGGAAATCAGCGCCATTGCTTCTTCATCCGCCATGACGGTCTGCTCCGACTCCTGAACCGCCTTGTAAATATCACTGTTGAGGATATTTTCGCCCAGAATGCGCGCGCTCTGGAACACATCCGTTACTTGCATTGGTTTTCTCCTTCCATTCTTTCGCCTCGCAGTGTATTGACACCGCGGGAGGTAATCCGTACCGGGATAATCTGCCCGATATCCTGTTCTGTTCCGGGGAAGCTGATGGAAATTCCCCGCCGCCCCTTACCGGATACCATGGTGCTGCTTCTGCGAGACAGGCTCTCCACCAGCACCTCTTCCGTGGTGCCGATCAGGCCCTCGTAAATCCGGGCGGTCTGCTCGTCCTGCGCCGCGATCAGTTCCTCAATCCGGGCGGTGGATTCCGCGTCATCAATCCGGCCGGGCATTTCGGCAGCCTTGGTGCCCGTGCGTGGGGAATAAATAAAGGTATAGGCGGAATCGTACCCCACCTCACGCACAAGGGAAAGCGTGTCCTCAAACTGTTCCCGGGTCTCGCCGGGGAAGGACACGATCAGGTCGGTGGTAATGCCGATGCCGGGCACCTTTTCCCGCAGCTTTCTGACCCGGTCCAGATACTGTGCCCGGGTATAGCGGCGGTTCATCCGCTTCAGTATTTCGTCGTTGCCCGCCTGCACCGGCAGGTGGAAATGAGGACAGATGTGGCGGCTGTTCGCCATCACGTCAATCAGCTCGTCCGACAAATCCTTAGGATGGCTTGTCATAAAGCGAATACGGGGGATGCCAATTTCATCCAGCTGTTTCAGTAGCTGGGCGAAGGTAATCCCGCCCGGGGTATCGTTGCCGTAGGAGTTCACATTCTGCCCCAACAGCATTACCTCTTTGACGCCGCTTTCCTTCAGCCTGCGGGCTTCGGCCAGAATATCCTCCGCCCGGCGGCTCCGCTCCCTGCCCCGTACATAAGGCACGATGCAATAGGTGCAGAAGTTATTGCAGCCGTACATAATCGTGATGTAGGCAAAGTAGTCCTTCCTGCGCTGAACGGGCAAATTTTCCACAATCGGCGCGTCCTCCGTAACATGGACGGAGCGCTTGCCTGTATCCAGCACCTCCAGTAGGTATTCCGGCAGCAAATGCAAGTTGCCCGTGCCGAAGGCCAGGTCGATGAACTTGTACTGCTTCAGGATTTTCTCCGCCATGCCGGGCTGCTGAATCATGCAGCCGCAGACGCCGATCAGCAGCCGCGAGTTCTGTTTTTTCAGCGTATTCAGCCAGTTCACATTGCCCAGCGCGCGCCGCTCCGCGTTGTCACGGACACAGCAGGTATTGAAAATTACAAGCTCTGCTTCTTCGCGGGTGGCAGTGGCCGTCATTCCCATGAAGGAGAGCATCCCGGCCAGCTTTTCGGAGTCGTGGTCGTTCATCTGACAGCCATAGGTCACAATATGGAAGGTCGCGGGACGGTTGGGATGGTTTTTCACCAGTTCCATAGCTGCCCTTGTTCCCTCATTTTCCGTAAAAGACAAAAATGTCTTTGTTTCCATGGTATTACCCCTTTTGCGCAATACGTTCCCGTAGGGGCGGGCTGGTGCGCTTGCGTGTCATTTCCAGCAGGCCCAACGTGGTGAAACTGTAGACCACCGTTTTTACCTTGTCCTTTTTTAGCGCTTCTTCCAGCGCCTTGCGGACACCCTCACGGTGTTTCTCCTGCTCCATATCCATAAAATCAATAATAATCATACCGCTCAGGTTCCGCGCCCGGCACTGAAGGGCGATTTCTTCGCAGGCCTCCAGGTTAATTCGGTACAGCGTATCCTCCAGCAGTTTTTTGCCTGTATTCTTGCCGGAGTTGATGTCGATAACCGTCATGGCCTCGCACCGGTCAATCACCAGATTGGCACCGCTTTTCAGCCATACCTTCCGTTCCAGGGCGTTTTTCAGCTCGTCCTCCACCTTCCACAGGCGGAACAGGCCAACATCCCCCGTATAGGTTTCCCAGCCCGTTTCCGGCACGTCGGATACCATGCGGTCAAAGGAAACATATTTCTTCAGCAGCTCATCCGTAACGGTTTCCACCCCGGACAATAGGTACGGTGCCGCGTGGGAAACAAAATCTGTCCGAATTTTCTCCCACTTCGCCAACAGTGAGCGGATTTCGTTCTCCGTTTCCTGCGCGGAGCAGGCGGCGGCGTGGGAGCGGATTACCAGTCCCATGCCCTCCGGACAAAGACTTTCGCCCAGGGTTCGCAGCGCTTCCCGCTGTTCTTTTGCCGTAACCCGTTTGGATACGCCCACATGGCCGTTCATCGGCATCAGCATGGCGCAAGTGCCGGGGGTGGCGATATCGCGTGTTAGGAAGTCGGATCGTA
>JAZUDA010000364.1:0-9399 GCA_045639455.1 Clostridia bacterium
CCACCGTGCTGACGCCGCCCAAGCGCTCCGTGCCAAAGTCCGAAGAAAACGAACTGCGGCAGCAGTGCCTTGCCCTGACGAAGATGCGTGGGCAGGTAAGCAGCCTGGAACTGCAGCTGTCGCTGGACCGGATCTGCGGCCTGCTGAATCAGATTAATGCCGCGATGGAAGGCAGCGGCGTTTTGGGCAAGGATAATGCCCTTACTTCACTCCGCGGCTGCTATCTGCCGCTTGTGCAGAAGCTGGCGAATCAGTTCATCCGCTACGAAAAAATGCCGCAGAAAAACGATGACACCATCCGCGCCATGGACAATACCCTGACTGTGCTGGGGAAAGATGTGCCCCTTGCCCTGTCCCATATGCTCAGCAATCTGCAGTCCGGCAGCGCCATCCACATGGATGCAGAGGCGACCGCGCTGAAGCAAAAGCTGCAGCTGGACGGCCTTCTTCCTCCCCTGTCCTGATAAAAAAACAGCGCGATGACGCGCCGTTCCAAACACTACCCGGATTCCGGGCAGTGTTTTTTTATTTTCCCAAAGCAGCCTTGATGGCCTGGCAGGCGAAGTTCGCCGTGCCCGCGCCGCCCGCGGTGTCAATGTTTACCGTGAATTCCCCGCCCGCGGCGTACATCTTACCCAGCGACAGCAGGATTTCATCCGTGCAGCGGTAATAATGCTCCGTAATGAAGCGCTGCAGTTCCCTCGCCAGCGACACTGCCTCCGGACTGTCCGGAGAAGCGGTTTTAATTCTCCCGAACCGGCGGAAGATGTCCATCATTTGCGCGTTCAAGGCGTTCTGATTTTCCTTCGTCCTGCCGGCGGTTTTTTCCTCATACTCCCGATAGGCTACCGTGCCGCCCCATGTTTCTTTGGCTTTCTGGGCATACTCGTCCATTTTTGTTGTGTCAAACGCATCAAAAGACATGTTTTTCCCTCCGTTTTCCTTCATTTCGCGGGCAAGGGCGATCAGGCCCTGCAAATGCTCCCTTCGAAGCTCCAGCAGATGAATCTGCTGCTCCAGCGCCACATTCCGGTCGTAATCCCGGCTGGAAAGAATCCTTCTGATTTCCTTCAGTGGGAATTCCAGTTCCCTGTAGAGCAGGATTTGCTGCAGCTTTTCCAGGGCCGTATCGTCATACAGCCTGTACCCTGCTTCCGTGACGGCGCTTGCCTTCAGAAGCCCGATGCTGTCATAGTGATGCAGGGTGCGTATACTCACGCCTGTTTTCTCACTAACCTGGTGTACGGTCATCATCACGGCTTCCCCCTTTCCCTTGACGGAATACAGTATAAAGGATGACGCAGTGTGAGAGTCAAGTCTTTTTTGAAAAAAAGCCGGCTATTGGCCGGCTTTCGTTTGATGGAACTTATTTGTCCTGTTCTCCCGGCAGGGTGAACTGGGTTTCATACAATTTCTTGTAAATACCGCCCTGCTCCAGCAGTTCCTCGTGGGTTCCGCTTTGGGCGATTACGCCGTTCTCCAACGCCATAATCCGGTCCGCCGCCAGAATGGTGGACAGGCGGTGGGCAATGACGATACTGGTACGCCCCTTCATCAGTGTGCCCAGTGCGGTCTGGATGGCGCTTTCGGAAATGGAGTCCAAGGCAGAAGTAGCCTCGTCCAAGATCAGAATGGCGGGATTCTTCAGAATGACCCGGGCGATGGAAATCCGCTGTTTTTCGCCGCCGGACAGCTTCAGGCCACGGTTGCCCACCTGGGTATCATACCCTTCGGGCTGGGAGGCAATAAAGTCATGAATCGCCGCCGCCTTGCATGCCGCCTCGATTTCTGCCTGAGTGGCATCGGGCTTGGCGTAGAGCAGGTTTTCCCGGACAGTACCGTTGAACAGGTAGGTATCCTGGCTCACCACGCCAATCTGCTGCCTCAGATACGTCAGGTCAAAGTCCCGCACATCCACGCCCGCAACCGTCACACGGCCTCCCCAGACATCGTACAGACGTGGAAGCAGGTTGATAATCGTGCTCTTGCCACTGCCGCTGGGGCCGACGATAGCCACCATCTGGCCGCAGGATACGGTGAAATCGATATCGTGCAGGATTTCTGAGCCGTCCTCATAGCCGAACTTCACATGCTCGTACCGGATTTCCGCGTTCTTGATAGAGGGCTTCTTCGCGTTTTCCGGGGATTGGATATTGATGGGACGGTCAAAATAGTCGAAGATTCGGGTGAACAGAGCCAAAGACCGGGTGAAATCCACGGAGATATTCAGCAGGGACTCTATCGGACGGTACAGGCGATTCACCAGGGAAACCATGGTGGTCACAACACCCACCGTGAGAGCTGTATCCACCTTGCCGATCATCAGGCAACCGCCAATGAAGTAAATCAGCAGCGGGCCGATTTGCGTAAAGATACCCAGCATCAGCCCAAACCAGCGGCCGGACAGCTGCTCCTTCAGGGCAAGGTGGGTCACTTCGCCGTTCACGGTCACAAACTTGTCGTATTCCCGCTGTTCACGGGTGAACAGCTTGGTCAGCATGGAACCGGAAACGGACAGTGTCTCGTTGATCAGCTGGTTCATTTCATCGTTCTTGGCCTGGCTTTTGCTGAGCAGCTTCCAGCGGCTCTTGCCGGCAGAGCGGGTGGGTAAAATCATCAGCGGAATTACCAGTACGCCGATAGCGGCCATCATCCAGTTCATGCTGATCATGGCGACCACAGAGGTCACGACCGTTGCCACGTTGGAGAGCAGGAAGGACAGCGTGCCCGAAATCACGGAGGACACGCCGCTGATATCCGTATTCATGCGGGTAATGATATCGCCCTGCTTTTCCGTGGTGAAGAACTGGTGGCTCATCTGCTGCAGATGGCGGTACATCTGGTTCTTCATATCAAAGATGATATGCTGGGAAATCCAGGCGTTCAGGTAGGTGGTCAGAAGCGATACCAACTGCCCCGATGTAAGCGTCACAAGGGAGAGCAGCAGCAGCTTCACCAAATACATCACTTCCGTGCCGGTGAGTGCCTTATCCACAATGCGGCCCGTGATGATGGAGGGCAGCAGACCCAGCACGGCGCTGATTAAGATGGTCACAAATACCAGCAGAAACTTGACCTTGTAGGGCAGCATGTAGGACAGAATTCGCATCAAAAGCGCCTTGTCCACCTTGGGCATGTTGCTCTTTTCTTCATCGGTCAGAAAACCTCTCGGGCTCATACGGCCCATGGAGCCACCCATTCCAGGCATAAATCCATCCTCCTGTCACTTTACCGCGATGGCTTCGATTTCACACATCGCACCTTTGGGAAGGTCCTTCACCGCCACGCAGCTGCGCGCCGGGCAGGACGGAAAATAATGCGAATACACCGCGTTGAAGGCAGCGAAATCCCCGATATTCGCCAGGAAACAGGTGGTCTTCACCACATGCTCCCCATCCAGCCCCGCGGCGGTCAGGATTGCGGTCACGTTCTTGCAGCACTGCTCTGCCTGGCCCAGGATATCCTGCGGCATGGAGCCATCGGCGGGGTTCAGGGCAATCTGCCCGGATATGAATACTAAGCCGTTTGCCTCATAGGCCTGGGAATAAGGGCCGATGGCGGCTGGTGCCTTGTCGGTTGTGATTTTTTTCATTGTCTGTACCTCCGTTTTATTTCAGAGTGTTTCCCTCGTTACGCACTTGTTGGGGAGACACGCCGTATTCTTTTCGAAATGCCTTCAGGAAGGCGGAGTAATCGCTGAATCCGTTGCTCTCCGCCGCACTGATGGCCTTTTCACCGTTGCGGATCATGGTCGCGGCACAGTGCAGCCGCTTTTTCTGAATATAGGCATGGACGCTGCAGCCCGTGTATTTCTTGAAGGAATGCATCAATCCGGACGGGCTGATGAAGAACCGGGAGCAGAGCGCTTCCACCGACAAGTCCTCCGAAGGATGGTCTGAAATATAGCGGATGATTTCAGCCAGTCTCGGGTTTGTTCGGCCGGTCTCCGTCTGGTTCCGGCTCATGTCCCGCACAATGAACAATGCCTGCACCAGATAGGTCCAGGAAAGTAGCTGGTGACCGTCGATATCGGAGTACCACCACTTTTCAACCTGTGTCAGGCGGTGAAGCAGTATGTCCCACGGTTCGCCCTGAAGCCGCAGCACCCCGCCGCCGATGAATATCTGCCGGACGGAGTCCTCCCCCAGTGAGTCAACGGCGGACGGACGGAGCCAGAGAACAAAGCGCTCATACCTGTCCTTCTCGCTCATCACGGAACGGTGCAGCTGTCCCGCGGGGATCATCAGCACATCCCCGGCGGACAGTCGGTAAACCGTGCCCTCAATGGTGTATTCCACATGGCCGGAAAGGCAGACAACCAGCTTATGGAAGGCGTGTGCGTGCACGTCAAAGTCCATATTCCGCCTGTCTGCGGAGTGGAACAGCCGCCATTCCTCATGCAGATAACCCCGATACTCTACCGAATTCAAGATAATTTCCTTTCAAAAGCAGTTTTTGCCTACTATCGGGCATATTTTACCATATACATTGCAAATATTCAATGGTATTCTGTTATTATTCTTAGTGTACCTATCAAGAACAGGAGGTTTGTCTGTCATGAAGCAATTCCTGAAGAAAAACGGTTTTCTCCTGGCCATGCTGCTGGGCATTATCGCCGGCTGTGTGACCGGCGCGTTCTGGTCCGGCGCCGCCGTGCTGGAGCCTCTGGGCACGTTATTCATCAACATGATGTTCTGCGCCGTTGTGCCCATGGTCTTTTTCTCCATTTCCTCCTCCATTGCCAACATGAAGAGTGCGCGCCGAGCCGGCAAGGTGATGGGCACCACCGTGGTTTCCTTCGTTGTGACCACCACCATCGCGGCGCTGATGATGTATACTGTGGTGCGGATCTTCCCCATCGCCACCGGCTCCTATCATATGGAGGCGGGTGAGGTCGAAGAGGGGCTGACCGTCGGTGAGATGATCGTGAACTTCTTTACCAAGCCCGACTTTACGGAGCTGTTCAGCCGCCGTGCCATTCTGCCGCTAATCGTCGCGGCGGTCATTTTCGGCTTCGGCGTTCAGATGGCCGGCGGCGCGGAAACAAAGACCGCGCAGCTTCTGGCTGACCTGACCAACGTGATCATGAAGGTTGTCAGGATTATCAGCTGGTACGCGCCCATCGGCTTCTTCGGCTTCTTTGCCACCCTGGTCGTCAATTACGGTCCCCAGCTGATCAGCGACTACAGCCGTGCCCTGCTGGTTTATTACATCATGTGCTTCGTATACATGGCGGTATGTTTCCCCCTGTACGCCCGCTTCGGCGGCGGCAAGGGTGCCGTAAAGGTCATGCTCCGCAACCTGTTCCGGCCTGCCGCGGTGGCCTTCGGTACCTGCTCCTCCGTTGCCACAATTCCTACCAACATGGAGGCCGCGGATAACAGCGGCGTCTCTTCCGATGTGCGCGATATCGTAATCCCCATGGGCGCCACCATGAATATGGACGGTTCCTCCATGTCCGCCATCATCAAGGTAGCCTTTCTCTTCGGCATTTTCGGCCTGCCATTCAACAGCGGACGCGCCATTCTGGCCATTCTGACCGCGGTGTTCTCCTCCGTTGCCATGAGCGGCATTCCCGGCGGCGGCGGCACGGGCGAACTGGTGCTGTGTACCATGTTCTTCCCGGATCAGCTGGCCTTCGCCTACCCCATCGCCATCGCGCTGGGCAACCTGGTTGACCCGCCGGCGACCATGGTAAACGCCGCCGGTGACTTTGTGAACTGCTTCATCGTTTCCCGCTTTGTGGACGGGAAAGACTGGCTGCAGAAAAAGCTGCACAAAAACGGATAAAAATCACGCCATGCAAAAAGAGAACGGATGCGCTCCGTTCTCTTTTCTTTTACGCTTTCATGACCCGGATTGCTTCCCGGACAGAGGACGCGAAATCCCCGGCAGCCTTGCCCTCCAGCGACACACAGCCCTGATACCCGATCCGCGCCAGCATAGCGAAGAAGTCTTTCATGGCCGGCGTGTCCATATCGGTGGGAAATGCCCGGTCATTGATGGGGCTGGCCATGTGGACGTGGAAAATGCTGCTCCCGCATTCCGCCATCATGTCGGGCGTATCCCCGCCCAGTACGGCGTGATAATAGTCCAGCAGAAGTCCCAATGACGGACGATTCACCCGGCGAACGATATTCATCACTTCGCCACAGGTATGGAGGAAATTGCACTCCTCACGGCGCAGCTCTTCGATGGCTACACGGAAGCCATACTGTTCGCACATTGGCAGAATCACGTTTTTCAGCCGCTCACAGAAAATATCTTCCGCCTGTTCCCGTGTCATTTCCTCCGGAATGGCGCGGGCTTTTCCGCTGCCCAGTACAATCACTCGGGGGGAGAGGATTTCCGCCTTGGGCAGGGCTTTCTCCAGATATGCTTTGATTGCCTCGGGGGCACAGGTCAGCAGGGGCAGTTCCCCCGGAAACATGCCGTTCATGGAGACACACGTCATGCCAAGCCCGTCCGCGAAGTCGCGGAAGGCCTTTAATTCCTCCTCCGGAGTATCTGCGACCCGCGTCAGGGCATCCTCATAACAGGTATACCCTGCCTCATGCAGCGCACTCAGTTTTTCTCTGTCCAAATGGAGGCAGCAGCCGAATGTCGTCATTCCGCATTCACCGGTACGGCGGTGATATCCTCGCCGAAGTACTTGACGGACAGCGCCGCCAGAGTGCCGTCCGCGCGCAGCTCCTCAATGGCCTTATTCATCGTCTCCAGCATGGCGGGCTCATTTTTCGGCACCGGAATAGCTACCTCGTTGGCTTCCTCGGTCAGGGCAACAATCTTAATATCTGCCTCGGGATGCTCCATCATGTAGTCCGCGATAGAGTCCACGGCATTCAGAGTAGCGTCGGCGCGGCCATGCAGTACCATGGTAATGGTCTCCTCCAGCGTATCCACACTCTCGACAAAAGCGCCATAGCTCTCTGCCAGCGTCATGTAGGTGGAGCTGATGGAGTTGGCGGTTGTGCGGCCGGCCAGATCCGTAAAGGTGGTGATGTCGGTATTATCGCCGCGAACCACCAGTGCGGTGCGGGTATAGCAGTACGGGATGGTGAAGTCATACGCCTCTTTCCGGGACTCCGTCACATCCATGCCGTTGATCATGGTATCAATCCGGCCGGACTTCAGGGCCGCCAGCAGGGAATCCCAGTTGGCCTCGGTAAAGGAAGCGGTCACACCCAGCTTCTCGCAGATGGCCTTGCCCACTTCCACGTCGAAGCCGATCAGTTCCTTCGTGCCGCCCTCATCATGATACGTCCAGGGGCGCCATTCGCCCTCGGTACCGATGATCAGGCTGCCGCGTTTCATTACATCCTCATACATGTCCGCGAACGCCGCGGAGCAGGACAGAACCAGAAGAAGCGCCGTCAGAAGAGCGATTGCCTTTTTCATTGTCATTTCCTCCGTTTTTTCAACTATGTTGTTCCAAAGCCGCGAGGAACGTACGCGTGCGTTCCTCCCGGGGAGACGCGAAAAACTGTTCGCTGGGGGCATCCTCCACCACCACGCCGTTTTCCATAAAAATCACCCGGCTGGAAACACGGCGGGCAAAGCCCATTTCGTGGGTCACCACCAGCATTGTCATGCCGGATTCCGCAAGGGAGCGCATGGTGCTCAGCACCTCGCCCGTCAGTTCTGGGTCAAGGGCGGAGGTCGGTTCATCGAAATAGATGATTTCGGGGTCGGACGCCAGCGCCCGCGCGATGGCAACGCGCTGCTGCTGACCGCCGGACATCTGTGCCGGGTAATGACCCGCCCAGTCCGCCATGCCGACCCGATCCAGCAGCAACATACCTTTTTTTCTTGCCTGCTCACGGGGCAAATGCCGGGCCACAATCAGCCCTTCCGTCACATTCTGCAGAGCCGTTTTATTGCTGAAAAGGTTATAGTTCTGGAAAACGAAGCCTGTTCTGCGGCGGATTGCGGCGATGTCCTTCTTGGAGATACGGTGCATATCATAGTGCTCGCCATCAAAGACCATTTCCCCGCTGTCCGCTTTTTCCAGGAAGTTCATGCAGCGCAGCAGTGTTGTTTTGCCCGAACCGCTGGGACCGATAATGGAAACCACTTCCCCCTGCCGGATGGACAGGCTCACGTCCCGCAGGACCTCCAGTTGTCCGAAGGATTTGGCGGCATGATGTACTTCAAGCATGCTTTTTCTCCTCCAATCCGACCGAGGCGCTCAGTTTCTTTTCGCCCAGGCGCTGCAGGAAGCTCAGCACCGTGGAAAACAGCAGGTACACAAGGCCTACCTCTATATACAGGGCCAGGGGTTCGTAGGTAGCGGATACCACCCGACGGGTAGCCATAAACATTTCCACCACCGTGATATTGGACGCCAAAGAGGTATCCTTCAGCATGGAAATCAGCGAATTGCCCAGGGACGGGAAGGCGGAGCGGAACGCCTGAGGCAGCACAATGCGACGCATTACCTGCAGATAGCTGAGCCCGGAGCAATACCCGGCCTCCATCTGCCCGGCAGGCACGGCCTCCAGCGCGCCGCGCACCGTCTCGGCACAGTAGGCGCCCTCGTTGATGGAGAAGGTCACCACCGCCGCCGTAAACTTATCCAGCACAATGCCCAGACTGGGCAGGCCGTAAAAGACAAGGAACAGCTGCACCAGCAGGGGCGTGCCACGGATAATCCAGATATAGAAGCGGCACAGCTGCTTCAGTACCGGCACACGGGCGTACTGCACCAACGCGGCTGCCACGGCAATCACCATGGCAAACAGAAACGATAGCAGCGTCAGCGGGAGCGTCATCGTCAGCCCGGCGACAAATATTTTGGGGAAGGATTGAACAACAATCTGCCAGAGACCTTCGCTCATTTCCGCACCCCTTTCTTCCGAATTGATTTAACCGAATAATCATAACAGAAAACGACCAAAAATGCAAATGCGGCCCGTAAAAAATCCCGCATTTGCACCCGCCCGCCACCAGTCCCCTGATGGCGGGCGGTGGGTATGCGGAGGCAGGTCAGCGCTCCTCTCGGAAGTAGGTCAGGCCCAGGCTGTTGGGGGCCTGGTTCTCCATGCTCTTCTTGATGGAGGAGATGATCAGCACCACGATGGTGACCACGTAGGGCAGCATCTGCGCCAGGTCGGTATTAATCTGCCAGCCGGTAATGACGGGTACATAGTTATACGCCCAGAAGCACATGCCGAAGATGTAGGAACCCCAGATGATGTTCAGCGGCTTCCAGGAGGCGAAGATGACCAGCGCCACGCTCAGCCATGCCAGAGACTCAATGGAGCTGCCGGCGGCGGTAGCCCAGGTGCCGTAGCTGTAGTCCAGTACGTAGTAGATGCCGCCGGGGCCGGATATGCCGGCGCCCACGCAGGGGGCGGGGGACTTGTAGCGTGTCACGCTGGTGAAATCGGGGGCCAAGCG
>JAZUDA010000365.1:0-3528 GCA_045639455.1 Clostridia bacterium
CCCCGGCTTTTCTATTGACAAACCCCGATACACTGATATACTAATACCTGTTTAATTTGGAATAAAGCGGAGGATACGATCGTGAAGATTGCACCGTTCCTGGTAGAAGAATGGATGAACGCCTATGAAACAAAGGCAAAATACAATATCGCGGAAACCTGCGTCAATTCCCTTTCCCTGCGCGAGGTACTGGCGCTGGCGGGCGAGGATGAAGCGGCCTTTACGGAAAAAATGATGTCCGGCAGGCTGACCTACGGGGCAATCGAGGGCCGCCCCGCGTTCCTTTCCGGAATCGCGAAGCTGTATAAAACCGTTCAGGCGAATGAAGTTATCCCGACCCACGGCGCGGCCGGGGCGAACCACCACGTGTTTACCGCACTGATTTCCGCGGGGGATCATGTGATCAGCATTATGCCCACGTATCAGCAACTGTATTCCATCCCTGCCTCTATCGGGGCTGATGTGTCCATTCTGGAGCTGCGGAAGGAAGAAGGATATCTGCCTGATGTGGCCCGTCTGAAAGCGCTTTGCCGGCCGGACACGAAAATGATTTGCATCAACAATCCCAACAACCCCACGGGCGCACTGATGAATGAGGTGCAGCTGAGGGAAATCGTGGAGATTGCCCGCTCTTGCGGCGCGTATCTGCTGTGCGATGAGGTGTATCGCCACCTGACACAGACGGACGAGTACAGTCCCTCTGTGGCGGACTTGTATGAAAAGGGCATCTCCGTATCCAGCATGAGCAAGGTGTTTTCGCTGGCGGGCATCCGGCTGGGCTGGATGGCGACCCATGACGAGGCGGCCCGCAGGGCGTTCCTATCCCGCAGAGACTACAACCTGATTTCCTGCGGCATGCTGGATGAGATGATTGCCGAAACGGCACTGGCGAACAGGGATAAGATCCTTGCGCGGAACAGGAAAATTGTCCGGGAAAACCTTGCCCTGCTGGACGGATGGATGAAGAACCACCCGCAATTGTCCTGGGTAAAGCCGGAGGCGGGTACGACAGCCTTTGTCTATTATGACGACACGCTTTCCAGCCGCGAATTCTGTACCCGGCTGCTGATGGAGACAGGTGCTTTGGTTACGCCCGGTGAATGCTTCGGCTACGAGAAGTGCTTTCGGATCGGGTACGCGTGCGGCAATCAGGAACTGCGGGAGGGTCTCGCAGCGATGGATCGCTTCCTGAAGAAAAGAGAGCAGGAAAGAGCATAAAAAAATATCGGCGGCTTTGAAGAAAAAGTTCAAAGCCGCCGTTTTTCATATCTGGATTGTCACTCGGCAAGGAAAGAATCGAAAATCTGGATATTGTAGAGGGTGTCCCGGCAGTAATTCAGCTGATCCTGATTCTTCACACAGCAGGCCGCCATGGGCGTGCGCAGCACGCGGTCGGAAAGAAGCAGGGCCAGGTCCTCTTCCTGGTGGAAATCCATGGTGATGAAATCCGGCCGGGAAAGGAAATTCAACAGGCTGTGCCGCAGCGCGAAGGATTGAAGCCGGGCACCGATACGCGGCTTCCGAAGACGGAAGCGGTGGCGCACGTCATGGGCACAGTGCGTATCGCGCACGGCGAATTTGTCCGGCCTGATCTGCCCGCGGAGAAAGGACGGCTCGTGAAGACGGAACCAGAACAAAACCCGTGGGTCGGCGGATTGAATGAGAACGGACTGTTCCTTGCCAGAAATCAGCCTCCGCACACAGCGCGCGACCTTGGCGGTTTGTGACTTCGAGCTTTTTTTCGTGGTCGGGTTTTTGATATCAATTAGCAAAGGAACGTCAATTTCCCGCAGCACGTCTGCCAGAAGGGGAATGTGTTCTTCTGTATGGATTAACTGAAGATGGGAAAGCTCCTCCCATGTGTGGTCACAGACCGTCAAATCCTCGCCGCACATTCTGCCCGTGGAACGGTCATGAAAAACGATGACCTTTCCGTCCAGCGTTCGCTGAACATCCAGCTCAATCCGATAGCCCTGCTCCGCCGCGGCACGAAAGGCGGCCATGGAATTTTCCGGGACGCCGCCGATATTGTCGTACAGTCCCCGATGCGCGTAGAGCCCGGAGGGCATGAGCGCCCGCTTTTTGAAACGAAGAGAAGGCAGCACCGCGTACAGGTACAGCAGCGGAACAAGGACGAGAATCAGCAAAAACAGTGCCCAGATACTCATGGCTTACTCCTTTGCCCGGCTTGCCTTTTTCTTTTTGCGAAGGAGCGAACCGATGGAGAAGCCCGTGGTGACCGCCGCGCCGACAATCAGGGAAATGTAGTAGGTGAAGAAGCGCCAGAGCAGCAGCGCGGTAAAAAGCGTGGTTTCAGGGAAAATACCGGCGAAGAAAATCGCGAAGCCACCCTCCTGCATGCCGGACGCGCCGGGCAGGGGCGTATAGGAAACGGACATGTACAGCATGAGTCCCAGTGTGATCAGCTTCAGATCACTGCAGCCGGACAGACCAAAAGCATGGTAAACAAATACAACGACCAGCATCAGACAGGTCATCTGAGCCATGGAAAGGAGCATCTGAAGAAGCAGGTGAAGCTTTTCATGCCGCAGCATATAGACGCTGGCATGGAAGGAAGCCATCGTGTCATCGCACTTGGCGCGGGCCTGATCCGGATGCTTGACGATATGAATCTTCGACAGGAGGTTCACAATGCCGTGCAGTAGTCCTCGGACGAGGGTTTTGTTGACAGCCAGCAGTACGACCAGTACAACGGCCAAACTGTTGATAAATGTGCCTAAACGGAGAAAAACGGTAAAGCCTTGGGTCTGGGTGTTCACAAATTCGGGAAAGGTAATCCACAGCGCCGCACCCATAATTACCAGCGCAGACTGGAGCGTGGTGAACTTGACCGTGATGGAGGAGGTGCCCACACCCACCGGAACACCGCATTGGCTGAGCGAGTAAACCTGCATGGGCTGGCCGCCGGTGGCACCGGGGGTGATATTGGAATAGTACAGCCCGATAATACTAATATAGTAGGCACGCCAATATGAAATAGGATGCCCGGAAAGCTTCAAAAACAGGTACATCGAAAGGGCATCAAAGCCGATATAGGCAAGCCAGGCGAAAAGGCACAGGGCCAGCCATTCGGGACTCAGTGAGGTAACGGCGGTGGCGACATCCTGCAGGCTGTTGCCTTGAAAACCGACAAGGAGAACAACACCCAGCGTGACAACAATGATTGCCAGGTTAATCAATCCTTTTGTGCCTTTTTTCATGGGCGTCCTCCTTTCAGGGAAATAAATACTTGTTTATTATACCACATTTTCCGGAATCGTTCAACGCTTTTTGAATAAACCGGCTTATAAGCCCGGAAAACGGTATTTTCTCAAAAAGACAATTGGAAAATGATTGAGTGAGAACGGCTTACCGGACGGATTCCAAATAGGCCTTCCTGCCGGTTTCGTACAGGTTGTTCCCGAGGAAATCGATAATGACAACGGCGGGGAAATCCACTACCCGAAGCCTGCGGATTATCTCGGCAATCCGGGATGAAGCAATCTCTCACATTGCCTGTCTCCCTGC
>JAZUDA010000366.1:0-6621 GCA_045639455.1 Clostridia bacterium
GCGAGCCCCTTCTGGCGGACGCTTGAGGAAATCGTCAAGTATCTGGGCTATGCCGCATTGGTCGCGGCAGCGTGCTATGGGCTGTACCGCCTGGCAAGAAAGCTTCCCGGCTGGATTCGTATTCTTGCCGAAAAGCTGAAGAAGTACATGAGCTCCCTTGATCTGGAGTATGAAGACAAAAAAGAAAGCCTTTTCCGTTGGGAAACGCTGCGGGAAGATGTGCGCAGTAGCCTGAAGCAGCATTTGCCACATCCGAAGCGGCGGATTAACTGGTCACGCCTGAACTCGCGGGAGCAGGTTCGCACAGCCTACAGTGTGCTGCGTGGTGAATTTCGGGAGACCGGCCCGGGCGCAACCGCGCAGGAGGTGCTTCACCGCCATCTGGAGAAGGATGAGGCAGAAAAGGCGTCCGAGATTTACAACCGCGCCCGATATTCGACCCACGAAGTTACCCCGGCAGACGCGCAAAAGATGCGCGCGCTGTAAAACCAAATACAAAAACATTCCACCGGGAGGGGAGTCGTCCCTCCCGGTGGAATGTTTATTTATCCAGATATTTGTTTGCGATGACCAGATTATAGACCGCCATCAGTACGATTGTTTCCAGCATAACGCCCAGAATGGAAAGCAAAATCAGCGGCTTGTTCTGCCCAGCCAAAAGCGGCAGGCCGAGCAGGATAAAGAACGCGCCGTACCCGATAAACAGCCACCCGGTGGCCCGGTTATATCCTTTCATATCCTTTATGTGCTTTACCTCCACACCTGCGAAGAACCCCACAGGCTTTTTCGCGAAAAAAGCACGAATTCCGAGGAGAATCAGCAGGCACCCGGCCATGGCCCAAATCAGAAAACCAATCATTTGTTTCACCCCGCTCCTGTCAGTCGTCCATCAGCTCGACCAACACCGTGTTCTCAAAGTCAATCCCTTTTTCACTGAGGCGTACATGGCCGTCTTCCCATATAACCATACCGGAGTCTGTAAACCGGCGAAGCTTTTCACCGTAGGCCTGCCGCAGCGGTATGCCGTGGCGAAGAAGAAAATCCGCCTCAGAAATGCCGCGAGTTGTCCTCAGTCCCATCATCATGGTTTCAAACATTGCCTCGCAATTGGAAATATATTCGGTTTCATCGGCGGGGGATTCATTCCGGTTCACCCTGTCCACATAGCCGTGCAGATCCGGCGTATTACCCCGGCGGAGATACGCGCCAAGCAAAGGGTCACAGGGCAGCATGGAATGTGCCGCACAGCCCAGCCCCAGATAGGGGACTCCCGTCCAGTATCCCAGATTATGCCGGCATTCAAAGCCGGGACGGGCATAGTTGGAAATCTCATACCTTTCAAACCCGGCCTCTTTCAGCAGCCGCAAGGCAGCGGCGTGCATATCTCGCTCCGTGTCCTCGTCCGGCAGCGTCCACTGTCCGTTGGCGACCATTTTCTCCAGGGGTGTACCCTCTTCCACAATCAGCGAATAGCAGGACAAATGGGTCAGCGGCAGGGCAAGCGCCCTTTGAACTGTTTCCTCCACATCCTTCACCGTTTGCCCGGGAAGGGCGAACATCAGGTCCAGCGACAGATTGGTAAAACCTGCCTTTCGAGCGGCAAGGATGCCCTCTTCTACCTGACACCAGGTATGGATGCGCCCGATCCGTTTCAGCAATTCCTCCTGGCTTGCCTGTGTCCCCATGGACAGGCGGTTGATTCCTGCCTCCCGCATGGCGTCAAGGAGCGGCTCCGTCAGCGTACCGGGGTTGCACTCGCAGGTGATTTCAGTGTTCGAGCGAATGTCAAACTCGCTCCGCAGGGCAGAAAAAAGCCCGCGTATCTGCTCCGGCGAAAGGAGCGACGGAGTGCCCCCGCCGATAAAGACCGTGTCCACGGCGGGGTGGCGCAGCTTTTCGGCCTCGCGCCGCGCCTCAAGAATCAGCGCGTCCAGATAGGCGGGAAGAAAATCAGTCTGTCCCGGGTAGGAGACAAAGTCGCAGTACGCGCACTTCCGGACACAGAAGGGAATATGGATATATAGCTCCGACGGCTGGGTCATGGGGGCTCCTTTCCGCTTGATTTTTATTGCGCTGTATAGTATAATAACACATAAATTCAATGGGAGGGAATGATTCTTATGCGTAAAGTCGGTATCGGCGTTGAAAACGTCGGTCAGGGAAAAATCTTTACGGACGAAATGGCGATGATCAAGGCTGCCGGCTTTGACGGCTTGGATCTGAATCTTTCTGTTCGTTTTATTCGGGAACTGTCCCATACGGCGGATGCGGCGAAGGCTGCCCGCGAAATTCGGCGTCAGGTGGATGACGCGGGTCTGGAAATCTTCCAGGCGCACGCCCCCTTTAACCCCTATAACACCCGGAAGCCGGAAAATGCCGCTGCAGTGCTCGCGGACCTTCCCGCAAGTATTGAGTTCGCCGCGGAAATCGGTGTGCCTTATCTGGTTTGCCATCCCTGCCGTCCCATGTATACGGACGATCCTCTGTATCCGAAGCGGGACGAGTTGATTGCCAAAAACATTGAAATGTACAAGGGCCTCTGCAAGCAGGCGGAGGGCACCGGCGTTACCATCTGCACCGAAAACATGTTCAGCCGCGTGGCCGATACCGAACGCTGCACGCCCGGCACGGTCAGCTTTGCCCGCGACCTGAACGAGATCATGGACGCGGTGCCCGGTCTGTGCGTGTGTCTGGACTTTGGCCACGCGCTGGTAACGGGTCAACAGCCTGCGGATCTGGTCCGCGAATTCGGCAAGCGGCTGAAAATCACCCATCTGCACAACAACGACCGCAAGGAGGACCTGCATCTGTCTCCCTTCGAAATGAAGACCGATGTATGGGAGCCCTTCGGCAAGGCCATGAAGGAAATCGGCTATGAGGGCGCCATGACGCTGGAAGTCGTTCATTTCAACGAGCAGGTTCCCGTCAGCCTCCGTCCCTCCATGTACCGTTTCCTGTTTGATTCCATTTCCCTTGTACGGGATATGGCGGAATAAGTGTACCATTCACATCGATAAATAGCAAGCAAAACAGGAGGATTAATGACTATGGAACGTCGCAACGCGTGGAAGACCTATACCAAGGCGGAAAAGAAAGCCTTGGAAAAGCTTGCGGTCGCGTACCGCGCTTTCCTGGACAACGGCAAGCCCGAGCGCGAATGCGTACCCACCACCATCGAACTGGCGGAAAAGAACGGCTTTATGAACCTGAAGGATGCGATTGCCGCCGGCAAGGCGCTCAAGCCCGGCGACAAGCTGTATTCTTCCTGCATGGGCAAGGCGATTGACCTGTTTGTCATCGGCGAAAAGCCCCTGACCGAAGGCCTCCGCATCGTGGGCAGCCATATCGACAGCCCTCGCCTTGACCTGAAGCAGAACCCCATTTATGAAGATACCGACCTGTGCTATGCCGATACCCACTACTACGGCGGCATCAAGAAGTACCAGTGGGTTGCCATGCCTTTGGCTCTTCACGGCGTAGTGGCCAAGAAGGATGGCACCGTGGTCAAGGTCACCGTGGGTGAAGACCCCGCCGATCCTGTTGTGGCGGTTTCCGACCTGCTGCCCCATTTGGGTGCAAAGCAGATGAAGAAGGACGGCTCCGAGGTCATCGAGGGCGAAGAGCTGAATGTAATCATCGGCGGTCAGCCCCTGCCCAAGGAAGAAAAGAATGCCGTGAAGGCGGGCGTGATGGCCATTCTGGCGGACAAGTACGGCATCGAGGAAGAGGATTTCCTCTCCGCCGAAATCGAAGTGGTTCCCGCCGGCGCTTCTCGCGACCTGGGCCTGGACCGCAGCATGATTCTGGGCTACGGCCATGACGACCGTGTCTGTGCCTACGCGTCCCTGGACGCCCTGCTGCAGTTGCCTGCCGTTCCCGCCTATACCTGCTGCTGCATTCTTGCCGACAAGGAAGAAATCGGCAGCGTGGGCGCTACCGGTATGCGCGCGCACTATTTCGAGAATGACGTGGCGGAGCTGCTGGGCCTTGCAGGCACCTTCTCCGACCTGGCTGTACGCCGTGCCCTGGCGAACAGCAAAATGCTGTCCTGCGACGTGAGCGCGGGTTACGATCCCAATTTCGCCGGCGTGTTTGAGAAGAACAACGCCGCGTACCTGGGACGTGGTGTTTGCTTCAACAAGTATACCGGCTCCCGCGGCAAGTCCGGCTCCAATGATGCCAACGCGGAGTTTATCGCCGAACTGCGAAAAATCATGGATGACAACAATGTGGCCTTCCAGACCGCGGAGCTGGGCAAGGTGGACGCAGGCGGCGGCGGAACAATCGCCTACATCTGCGCGCTGTACGGCATGAATGTGATTGACTCCGGCGTGGCGGTGCTGTCCATGCATGCCCCGTGGGAAATCATCAGCAAGGCCGACCTGTACGAGGCCAGCAAGAGCTATCTTGCCTTTATGAAGGGTTAAAAAATGGTCAAAAATCCGCTGACGACCCTTTGCTACATCGAGCGGGACGGCTGCTATCTGATGCTTCACCGTGTCAAAAAAGAAAAAGATGTCAACCGGGATAAGTGGATCGGAATCGGTGGGCATTTTGAAGAGGGCGAAAGCCCGGAGGAATGTCTGCTGCGTGAGGCCCGTGAGGAAACGGGTCTCACGCTTCTTCATCCGGTTTTCCGTGGTATTGTCACCTTTACCTGCGAAGGCTATGGCACGGAGTATATGCATCTGTTTACCTGCACGGATTTCCTGGGTAGCCTGACAGATTGCGATGAGGGCGTGCTGGAATGGGTGCGCAAGGAGGATGTGGCTAAGCTGCCCATCTGGGAAGGAGATCAAATTTTCTTTTCTCTGCTCAACAGTGGGCGTCCCTTCTTTTCCCTGAAGTTGGCCTATGTGGGGGACACCCTGATATCGGCCGCGCTGGACGGGGAGCCGCTGGACATCAAGAAGGTTATTTTCTGAATATTATATTCGACTTACTTTTTATCATGCGCATATGTCCGAACTTTTGAAAAAAGTTTACGGAAGACAGCAGGAAAAATGTTCTCTTTTTCTTGACGGGAAAAGGGAATTGTACTATTCTTTTCCTGCATGATTCATGTCGGCAGTTGGGTGCCGGAATCGGCACCCGACAGCCGGAAAGAAAGGATGTTTTCGTCAATGGAAAGAAGAGTAGGAACCGTTTCCCGCGGCATTCGCTGCCCCATTTTCCGTAAGGGGGATGACCTGGCCGCGCTGGTAACCGAGAGTGTGGTTTCCGCTGCTGAGTCCGAGGGCTTCGCGCTGCGTGACCGCGATGTGGTTGCCATTACCGAATCTGTCGTCGCCCGTACGCAGGGTAACTACTGCTCCGTAGATGATATTGCCGCCGATGTGAAGGCGAAGATGGGAGGGGGAACCATCGGCGTGATTTTCCCCATTTTGTCCCGCAACCGTTTTGCCATTTGCCTGCGCGGCATCGCCAAGGGTGCCAAGAAGGTTGTTCTGATGCTGTCCTATCCCTCTGACGAGGTAGGCAATGAGCTGGTCAGCCTGGATAAGTTGGACGAAGCCGGCGTGAACCCCTATTCCGATGTCCTCACTCTGGAAAAGTACCGTGAGCTGTTCGGCGAGAACCTGCATCCCTTCACGAAGGTGGACTATGTGGCCTACTATGGCAACCTGATTCGTGAAATGGGCGCTGAGGTTGAAATCATCTTTGCCAATCAGCCCAAGACGATTCTGAATTATACAGATTGCGTTCTGACCTGCGATATTCACACCCGCGCCCGTACCAAGCGGATTCTGAAGGCCGCCGGTGCCAAGGTTGTGCTGGGCCTGGACGATATTATGAACGCCCCTGTGAACGGCAGCGGCTGCAACGAGCAGTACGGCCTCTTGGGCTCCAACAAGGCTACCGAGGACACCGTAAAGCTGTTCCCGCGAGATTGCACCGCGCTGGTGTACGATATCCAGAAGAAGCTGCTGGAAGCCACCGGCAAGAAGATTGAAGTTATGGTGTACGGCGATGGTGCCTTCAAGGATCCCCAGGGTAAAATATGGGAGCTGGCGGATCCGGTCGTTTCTCCCGCTCATACCGATGGATTGACCGGTACTCCCAACGAGCTGAAGCTGAAGTACCTGGCTGACAACGATTATAAGAACCTCTCCGGCGAGGAACTGAAGGCTGCTATTTCCGCTTCCATCCGCGCCAAGGACGGCGATCTTGCCGGCAAGATGGCTTCCGAGGGTACCACGCCTCGTCAACTGACCGACTTGATCGGTTCTCTGTGCGACCTGACCAGCGGCTCGGGCGACAAGGGCACCCCCGTTGTACTGGTACAGGGTTATTTTGACAACTATACCAACTGATAACACATTTCAGGGAGGATAAAGACATGGAATATCAGGTACGTCCCGAGTCTATGACCCGCATTACCACCCCGGAACTGGCGAATGCTTTTATCGAGGAACAGATTGCCGCTATCCGCAAGCAGGTGGGCAACGGCAAGGTTCTGCTGGCGCTGTCCGGCGGCGTAGATTCCTCTGTTGTAGCCGCACTGCTGATTAAGGCAATCGGCACCCAGCTGACCTGCGTTCACGTGAACCATGGCCTGCTGCGCAAGGGCGAGCCGGAGCAGGTTGTCGAAGTATTCCGCAACCAGATGAAAGCCAACCT
>JAZUDA010000367.1:0-9351 GCA_045639455.1 Clostridia bacterium
ATCTCAGAGAAGAAACAAAGAAATCCGAACCCATTCCCAATCGGGATCAGGTTCGGATTTCTTCTGTATGGTGGAGTATAGGGGAGTCGAACCCCTGGCCTCGACAATGCGAATGTCGCGCGCTACCAACTGCGCTAATACCCCATGCCGTCTTTCGACAACAGAAGTATTCTACCATATTGTGGGAGGATTTGCAAGAGAAAACCGGGAGAAAATGTAAAAGATTTTTTTCAAACGGGAAAAAGCCTTGCACTTTTCATCAAAAAATGCTATTTTTTACTGGTACAATCGGAAAGGAGTACCCTTTTACATGGAGATTGTTTGGTATCCCGGGCATATGGCTAAGGCCAAGCGGCTTTTGGCGGAGCAGCTGGGCAAGGTGGATATTGTGGTGGAGCTTTGCGATGCCCGTCTGCCTCACGCCAGCCGTAACCCGGATCTTGATAAGCTGGCGCAGGGAAAGCGCCGTGTATTGCTGCTGAACAAGGCAGATTTGGCGGATCCGCAGCGGACCGCGGAATGGATTAAGGTGTTTAAGTCCCAGGGTATTGCCGCCATGCCCTTCACGGCAACGGCGGGCCGTACCAAGGAGGCGCTGGCGCTGCTGGAAAAGGCGGCACGGGATTTGCTGGAAAAGTATGCTGCCAAAGGTGCGCGGAAGACCATCCGCGCCATGGTGGTGGGTGTGCCCAATGTGGGGAAAAGCACGTTTGTGAACTGCCTGCATGGGAAGACGATTGCCAAGACCGGCGACCGCCCCGGCGTGACCCGGACCAATCAGTGGGTCAAAATCAATCCGTTCCTGGAGCTGCTGGATACGCCCGGCCTGCTTTGGCCCAGGCTGGATGATACCACCGCGGCAAGGCGTCTGGCCTATATCGGCTCCGTCAAGGACGATGTGGTGGATACCTCCGCCCTGACGATTCATCTGCTGGAGGACATGCTGGATACCAATCGGGACGCTACCGTGGCCCGATTCCATCTGCAGAACGGCGAACTGCGCGGCGCGGAGCTGCTGGATGAGGTGTGCCGCGGGCGCGGATTCCTGCTGAAGGGCGGGAATTACGATTATGACCGCTGCTGCCATGTGGTGCTGGATGAGTTCCGTGGCGGCAAGCTGGGCAAGCTGACGCTGGAAGTGCCTGAAAAGGAGAAAGAAACAAATGATGAAGCGGGAAGAGAAGTGCCGGGCGCTGATCAGCTTTGATGACGGCTATCGGAAGCCGGGAATCGTCATTGCCGGCATGGACGAGGCGGGACGCGGCCCCCTGGCGGGGAATGTGCTGACCGCCTGCGTTGTGATGCCCATCGAAAAGCCCATTTTATGGGTGGATGACAGCAAGAAGCTGTCCGAGGCGCGAAGGGAAAGCGTGTATGAGGAAATTATGCAGACCGCTCTGTATGTGGGTGTCGGGCAGGCTACACCGGAGGAAATCGACAGCATGAATATTCTGGAGGCCACCAAGGAAGCCATGCGCCGCGCGGCGTCCCAGGTTCCCGCGGACGTTTTCCTTCTGGATGCCGTGACCGGGCTGGGACTTCACGGGCAGGAAATTTCCCTGATCCACGGGGATGCCCTCAGCTATTCCATCGCCGCTGCCAGCATTGTGGCCAAGGTGACCCGTGACCGGCAGCTGCGGGAACTGGACGCGCTGTATCCGGAGTACGGCTTTGCCCGGCATAAGGGTTACGGCACAAAGGAACATATCGAGGCGCTGCGGAAGTACGGCCCCTGCCCGGCCCATCGGCGAAGCTTTATCGGGCATTTCGTATGATGTGGTTCAGGCAGGATAAAGGACTTCTGGGCGAAAAAATGGCCCGGAAGTATCTGCAGAAAAAAGGCTACAGGCTGCTGGAAAAACGCTACCGTATCAATGGCGGCGAGGTAGACCTGATTATGAAGGACGGGGACTGCTTCGTCTTTGTGGAGGTCAAGTACCGCCCGGACGGCGAAACGGGTGAAGGGCTGGCAGCGGTGGATTTCGGCAAGGAAAAACGGATTATCCGCGCTGCCGATACCTATATGTACCGCCGGAAACTGGAAGGCCAGATGCGGTACGATATTGTGGAAATCACCTCCGAGGGTACGGTGCATATCGAAAACGCCTTCGCGGATTATGACCCGCGCCGGGACAGACCGCGGAGGTAAGAAACGGGATAAAGATGAAAATGAAGAAATGGTGTTGCCTTCTTTTGACACTACTGTTGCTGGCGGGTACGGCTTTGGCCGATGAAAACCTGCTTGTAAACGGCGATTTTGAGATTCTGGACGGCCTGGGACAGCCCTCCGCCTGGTTTACCGATGCTTGGTATACGCAAATCGGCATCACGGAGTATACTGTTGACGAGGGACGAAGCGGCAACGCCGCGGTTGTGGCAAACTATTCTCCCAACGATGCCCGCTTCGCGCAGGCAGTGCAGGTGGAGCCAAACAGTACCTACTGCCTGTCCGGCTATATCAAGGCCGCAGGTATCCCAGGGGATCAGCTGGGAGCCAACCTGTCCATTTCCGGCGTGTATGCTTTCTCCGAAATGGTTTACGAAACCGAAGGCGAATGGCAGTATGTGGAACTGTACGGCAAAACGGGTCCATCCCAGAACACGGTCACGGTGCTGGCGCGTCTTGGCGGCTACAGCGGCGAAAACAGCGGTTGGGCGGCCTTTGACGATTTGAAACTGGTCAAGGTGAACGGCGTCCCGTCGGGGCACGCGGTAGCCCAGTGGTATACCACCTCCGGCAGCGTGGCTACGACTGTGGCAAAGTCGGAGGAGGATAACGTTTTCTGGCCTTATCTGGCCCTGATTGCCCTCGTATGGGCTTTCCTCGCACCCCTTCTGGCGCGGGGCGGCGAAAAAACGAAAAAAACCCGGACGGTGCTGTTCATTGCCTTCGGAGTGGCGGCGGTGCTGCGCACGATTCTGATGGCGGTTGTGCCCGGATACAGTGTGGATATTTCCTGCTTCCAGTCCTGGAGCAATACCATGTTCTGGTACGGCCCGGCGGGCTTCTATGAGAACGCAGGCTTCTGCGACTATCCGCCGGCCTGCATGCTGCTGCTGTGGCCGGTGGGCGCACTGCTGAACCTGTTCGGCGATGCTGCGGCAAGACTGGTGGTTGTAAAGGCTCTGCCCGTGCTGCTGGATTTGGGCGCGGCAGCGGCGTTGTATTTCTTCGCCGAAAAACGGAACAAGGCCAACGCCGGCCTTGCCGCGGCGCTGCTGGTGCTGTTTTCCCCCGCAATCGTGCTGACAGGCGCGGGATGGGGGCAGTATGACAGCGTGATGACGTTCGTCCTGCTGCTGTGCGTGCTCTTTGCCGCGGAAAACCGCTGGCGTGTTGCGCTGCCGCTGTATATGCTTTCCGTTCTGATCAAGCCCCAGGCGCTGATGTTTGGGCCGGTGGGCGTGGCGGCGCTGGTGCTGGCGTTCGTCCGGGAGAAGGAAAACAGGGCTACGCTGACAAAGCAGACGCTGCAGGGCCTGGGCTTTACGGTGCTGGCCGCGGCGGTTGTGCTGGCTCCCTTCTGCATCGGTCGGGAAAAACCCATCGGGTGGATTGTGGGGCTGTACTCCGATACGCTTTCCAGCTATGATTATGCCGTGCTGAATGTGGCGAACCTGTTCTACCTTTTGGGCGGCAACTGGGTAGGTGCCGATACCGTGATGCAGATGCAGTTCCCTATGGTGACGGGGCTGCTGTTTGTGCTGGGCGCCGCGGGGCTGTATGTGAAGCAACAGGGCCGCTCCGGCATCGCGCGGTATGGCCTGCCGGTTTTGCTGCTACTGACGGGCTGTGCCTTCATCGGCGCGGCGTGGAGCTGCACTTACGCGCTGTACGGCACCATCATGATGGCCGCGGCGTTCCTGTATGGCTTTTATCTGCTCTTCGCCGGGAAAAAGGCGGAGAAACTGCCCTGGATCGGCGCACTGGTGCTGATACTGATTTACGCGCTGGGCGTGAAGATGCATGAGCGGTACCTGTACCCGGCGCTGATTCTGCTGGCAGCGTCCTATGTGCTGACGGAGGATAGGCGGCTGCTGAAGCTGCTGGTGGGCTTCTCCGCCACCACGTTTATCAATATCGGTATCGTGTTATACAACAGCATCCTGTACGGTGCTTCCATGGGCCATTTGAACAGCGATACGGTCACCGTTGCGGATTTGACGGCGGTGGTCAATCTGCTGCTGGCTGCCTACGCCTGTTATGTGGGCTATACGGGGTTGCCGGGCATCGAAACGGAAGCAAATAACGTAAAAGAAAAGCCCAATCATTTGCTGAACGATCTTCTGCACCCCGCGGAGAAATCCCTGCGTGTCACACGGGCACAGGCGCTATGCGTGGCGGCTGTTACCGTGGCCTACGGGGCGCTGACCTTCTGCAACCTGGGTAGTACCAAGGCCCCGCAAACAGCGTGGATCGCGGGCAACCCGGGCGAAACGGTGACCGTGGAACTGGACGAAAGCCGCACCTTCGAGGCGCTGTATTATTGCCCCGTAACGTATAACGGCTTTACCGTGGCGGTGTCCGAGGACGGCGAGAACTGGTCCGTGGAATACCCCTGCGCTATGGACCAGGGGCAGTGCTATCACTGGAAGTACGTGGTGGAAAGCTACGCCTTCGGCGCGGATACGTCCTTTACCACCGCACCGCTGCGGCTGACGGGCAAATATTTCCGCGTGACCGCGCCCAACGCGGGCACCTCCATCAACGAATTCCTGCTTCGCGACCCGGAGACGAAGGAGAACGTACCAATCATTTCCGTTTCGGGCAGCAATACGAACCCCAACAGCCACATGCTGCTGGAATACCCGGCGGAAAACCTGTGCGATGAGCAGGATACGCTGGATGGCGAGCCCGGCTGGTACAACTCCATGTATTTTGATGAGATTTACCACGGCCGTACCGCCTATGAGCATGCCAAGGGCCTTGCCCCCTACGAAACGACCCATCCGCCGCTGGGCAAGGTGTTCATGTCCTGGGCTGTGATGATTTTCGGCATGACGCCCTTCGGCTGGCGCTTTGCCGGCAATCTGGCAGGCGTGCTGATGCTGCCTGCCATGTATTTCCTGGTCCGTCAGCTGACGCGCCGTCACGACCTGTCGCTGGCGGCTATGCTGCTGCTGACCTTCGATACCTTCCACTTCACCCAGTGCCGGCTGGCAACCATTGACTCCTTCCCGACGCTGTTCATCATTCTCTCCTACGCGTTTATGATTCGTTATATGGCGGAGGACTTCTTTGACGGCAAGGTATGGAAACACTGGGCACCTCTGGCGCTGTCCGGGCTGTGCATGGGTCTGGGCATCGCCTGCAAGTGGACCGGCCTGTATTCCGCGGTGGGCCTGGCGGTACTGTTCTTTTATCATTGCGGACGGCAGTTGATGACCGCGAATGAAGCGGCGGCGATTCCGGAAAAGCAGCTTCCCGCAGAACGGCGGGAAGCGGTGGCGGCCGCGAAGAAGCATGCGTTTACGCGGGTGCTGATTACCTGCTGCGCGTGCCTTGCGTTCTTCATTGCCGTACCCGCGCTGATTTACTACCTGTCCTATATTCCGTACCTGTCTCCCACGGGCAAGGTGACCATCGAGCGCATCATTCAGGCCCAGGAGGGAATGTTCAACTATCACAATACGCCCGGCCTGGGCGCGGATCATCCTTACCAGTCTCCCTGGTGGGAATGGCCGCTGGTCATCAAGCCCATGTGGTACTACTCCTCCACCTACAACGCGGCGGGCATGGGCTCCACCATCTTCGCCATCGGCAACCCGGCGGTATGGTGGACGGGCCTGGCGGCGATGGCCGTCATGGTGTTTACACTCATCCGGCGCCATTTCTATGGCGTGGGCGGCTGTCCGGCGGGGCTGCGGAGCGAATCCCGCAGCGGTGAGAAGCTGCCGCTGTACGTGTTCATCGGCTTCCTCAGCCAGTATCTGCCCTGGGTGCTGGTGCCCCGCTCTACCTATATTTACCACTACTTCGCGTCCGTGCCCTTCCTGATCTGCGCCATAGTCTGGTGGCTGGGCCGGGTCGGGGACAAACATCCCCGCATGAAGTGGCTGCTGTGGCTGCCGGTGATTCTGGCTGCCATCCTGTTTATCGGCTTCTACCCCTACGCCAGCGGCGTCAGCGTGCCTACAGCATGGCTGCGCTTCATGCAGTGGTTCCCCAGAATTTACTTCTGACCGGAATGTTCAAGTATTCGGATGACACTCCGGTTTCGATCTCCCCCCCCTGTCGGGATGTATGGCTTTCCGACAGGGCTGTTTTTTGTTTGACATCGTAACATTGTTATGATATGATAATACCGTAACATTGTTACACAAGGAGGGACGCATGAATTATATCGCGGAAAAAGCGGATGGCGGGGGACTGATTTCCAAGAAGCAGCTGCTGCGGAAATACGGTTTTTCCTACGGCGCGCTGTACCGCTGGAAGCGCATGGGGCTGATTCCCGATGAATGGTTTATCAAGCAGTCGACCGTCACGGGGCAGGAAACCTTTTTTCCGGAGGAAAAAATCTGCGAGCGGATTGACCTGATTCTGTCCAAGAAGGATGACGTTACGCTTGAAGAATTGGCAAAAAGTATCCGGGGGGAAGAGAATGGAAACAAACTGCTTGTGATTTCCACCGGACTGGGCGAGAAGTCCTTCGCGGCGGAGGATATCCGGCGTGTTTTGATCCGCACGGGAAACAGCGAAACAGATATCACACAAAAGATCGTTTCATGGCTGAAGGAGGAAAAACAATGAAGATTTCCGGAGCGGGAACTGTCGCCGGGGGCGACTACAATGAGGAAATCCATATCAGCGGCGCGGGGCATGTGACAGGCTCTGTCCGGTGCACTACTTTCGGCAGCGCAGGCTCGGCCCGCTGCGACGGCGATGTGAACGCGGCGGGGGATATCAGTATTGCCGGCGCGTTCAAAGCCGTGGGAAGTCTCCACTCAGGCGAAAAATGCAAAATAGCGGGAGCTGCCAAGGCAGCCGGAAGCGTCAAGGCCGATATCTTGTCCGTCGCGGGTGCGCTGAAGGTCGGGGGCGATATTGAGGCGGAAGAGGTTGACGCCCACGGGGCGCTGAACTGCGGCGGGCTGATTAATGCGGAAATAATCAATGTCGAGTTTGAAAGCCGGAGCCACGCGGCTGCCATTGGCGGCGGAAAAATCACCGTCACCCGCAAGAAAAAAGCCGGAATCATCAATCTGCCCCTGTTCGGCCGGGGAGGTGCGCTTGGCGGAAGGAACAACAGCTTTACCGTGGATGAAACAATCGAGGGCGACTACATTGCCATCGAGGGCGTGAAGGCAAATACCGTCACGGGCAGGGTGGTTGCCATCGGAGCGGGGTGCGAGATCGATACCGTAAGGTATTCCGAAAAGGTGGAAATCTCCCCGGAAGCCAAAGTGACACATGTCGAAAAAGAATGAAGTAACGTTTTCTTTCATAAAACAGACCCGCGGGCTGTGGCTTTTCAACCATGGCCCGCGGGCTTGTTTCTGTTTTTTCCCGGGAATCATCAGTGAATCAGGTTTTCTTTCCCCATGTAGCCGATTTTTCCCTGACAGTTGACCTGGGCGTAATTCGGGTCAACGTTCCAGTCCAGTACATAGAGCTCGTAATTGTTTTCGTAGCGTCCCAGGTTGTTGCCGTATGCGCTGCTGGGGCGGTCGTACAGGTAGGCGTAGCCCCGGGAATGATATACGGTGGCGTAATCCCGGAAAAGGGTGTAGCCAACTTTCGTAATGCAGTTTTTATTGCAGTACCCCTGAATCTTCAAATCCGGGGAATACACATAGGCGTAGTTCACATCCGCATTCCAATCCAGCACTTCTACCCGACGGTTATTGACCAGCTGGCCCAGGTTGTTTCCATAGACGCTGGTGGGACGGTCATACAGGTAGCAGTAGCCGTAGGGATCGATGCTGTCCACATAGTAGAGATTCTGCTGCCAGGGCTGAACCGTGGGGATGAGTGTGAAAATGGGCGTGGGCACGGGAGTAGGAACAGGCGTAGGAACAGGCGTGGGAACGGGCGTGGGGGTAGGGGTCGGCACCACGCGGGTGAGGCAGGCGCAGGAAATATAGCCGCGGACGTTGTTCTTGGCATCCGTGATGATGTAAAAATCCCCCTGAATGCCATTGACATACACGTATTCGCCATTGTTGTACCGTGCCAGGTTTTTGCCGTAGGTACTGGTGGGACGGTCATACATATAGCAGTACCCCATGGGGGAGGTGCTGTTTACCACATACCGCTCGGCAGCCAGAGCGGGGGAGAAAAACGAGAAAAGACAAATGGCACAAAGCACGGCAGCGAGCAGTTTTTTCATACGCGTGGCTTCCTTTCGGTCGGTGATGGTCATATTATAGATTTTGATGGCGCGTTTTGTCAACAAAAAACATCGAAATGTAACCAAAACGGCCGTCCGGATGGGACGGCCGCGAAAAACATTACAGAATGTACCGCTTCATATCCATGGCCTGGGCGGAGGCAATCTTGAGGTGCTCCCGCACATAGGCTTCCGTGACGTTCAGGTATACGTCCGGCATATCCTCGTCACCGGCGTTGAAGGAGATATCCTCCAGCATTTCCTCAAACAGCGCGTGGAGGCGACGGGCACCGATATCCTCGCCTGTTTCGTTGGCATCGCACGCGGCCTGCGCCAGGGCGTCAATCGCGTCGTCCTCAAAGGTCAGGTGTACCTTGTCCACTGCCAGCAATGCTTCATACTGGCGGGTCAGAGCGTTTTCCGGCTGGGTCAGGATGCGGCGGAAGTCCTCCTTCGTCAGGCTCTGCAGGGTAACGTGGACGGGGAAACGGCCCTGTAGTTCCGGAATCAGGTCGGAGGGGCTGGATACATGGAACGCGCCCGCGGCGATGAAAAGCATGTAGTCCGTCTTTACCGGGCCGTACTTGGTGTTCACGGTGCTGCCCTCCACAATGGGCAGAATGTCGCGCTGTACGCCCTCGCGGGATACGTCGGGACCGTGACCGCTGCCGTGACCCGCCACCTTGTCGATCTCATCGAGGAACACGATGCCATGCTGCTCCGCGCTTTCGATGGCTTCGGTGTAGACGCTGTCCATGTCGATCAGGTTTTGCTCTTCCTGGCTCTGCAGGATCTTACGCGCCTCGCGCACCTCAACCTTGCGGTTCTTCATCTTCTTGGGGAGGATGCCGCCGAGCATATCGTTGACATTCATATCCATACCGGGGATCTCCTGCTGCGGCTTGACTTCCTCGACCTCTACCTCAACGATTTCATGCTCCAGCTCGCCGCGGCGCAGACGCGTGCGGACATCATCCTGACGCACCGCCAAACGGCTCCTATCCTCTGCGGAAAGATCGGG
>JAZUDA010000368.1:0-4468 GCA_045639455.1 Clostridia bacterium
CATCCGCGCCATGATGGACGGAAAATACCCCCATTTACCCATCATTGCCATGACGGCCAACGCCTTCGAGGAGGACCGTAAGCAGGCACTCGCCAGCGGAATGGACGAGCACCTGACCAAGCCAATTCACGTTGGCAACCTGATGCGGACACTGGCAAAGTTTGTGGGAAATAAGGATTAATCATACTATCTTCCATGGAATAAGAACATTGTTTCCATGTACGAAGTCTCTTCACGACACAATCGACAGGCATTTTTCACTGCAAGGAAAGGCGGTGCAGATTGGCAATGACGGAGAAACTGAACGAACAGTTCCTGAATATTCTGCTGTCGGAATATGAGGCACTGCTCTGTCTTCCAGTTGACGATGCTCCGGATTGGACAGATATCCGGTTCTTGCGAACCGGGGAAATTCTTTCCGAAGGCTTCCTCACGGCTCTCTTTTTGGGTGTGCCGGATTCGCTGAATGAAACGGACACGCATCTGTGGGAGACGGTCCGTAAGCGCGAGGTCCTTTCCGGGCTACGCGGCGAGGAGGAATGTTACGTACTGTACCGCCCCGCGGGAAAAGACGACAAACTGATTACATTTCGATTCGCAGCAATCCCCTCCGCGGAAAAGCCTGAAAGCATTGCCGTGCTGGCCAGAAACATTACCGTTACCGAAACACTGCGGCGCAATCTTCAGCCCGATTTGTACGATGCGATGGGCGACGCGGAGCGGACGATTATGGAACGTACAGCTGAATTGCGTGACAAGACGCTGGCACTGTCCTTTGCCAATGAAGAAGTGGTGGAGCTGCTGGGCAATGTGGTGGAAAGCCGGGACACGGAAAGCGGGCAGCACGTACAGCGGGTGAAGGCCTTTACACGGGTTTTGGCGGAACAAATGATGGCGGACTGGCCCGAGTACGGCCTTACGGAGGAAACGGTGAACACGATTGTTTCCGCTTCTTCTTTGCACGATACAGGAAAAATTAAGGTGCCTGACGCAATTCTGCTCAAGCCCGGCAGGCTGACAGTGGAAGAATTCGCCGAAATGAAGCGGCATTGCGAATACGGGGCGGAGATCTTACGTTCGGCACCCAAGGGCTGGACACCCCAGTATACCAAAACAGCGATAGAGATTGCATACAGCCATCACGAAAAGTGGGATGGCCGCGGTTATCCGCAGGGCCTTTCCGGGGATGAGATTCCTCTTTGTGCCCAGATTGTTTCGGTTGCGGATTGTTACGATGCCCTGACGATGGCACGGGTATACAAGCCTGCCTTCTCTGCGGATAAGGCGTACAGCATGATTACGGGCGGGGAGTGCGGCGCATTCTCGGAGAAGGTGCTATCTTCCTTCGCAAAGGTCAAGGAAACGTTTGCAGGCATTGTCACAGACCCGGCGAGACATCAGGAAAAAGGCGGCCTGAAGCTGAATGGCCGGAACGGCTTGAAGGGGCTGCGAATTCTACTGGTTGATGACAATGAAATGAATTTGGAGATTACCTGCGATGTGTTGTCGGATGAGGGAGCGGAGGTAAAGACTGCCTCGAGCGGCAACGAAGCGGTTGAAAAGTTCCGTCTAGATGGCCCCTTTGATGCAGTGATTATGGACCTTGTCATGCCTGAAATGGATGGTCTGGAGGCAACCAGGCGTATTCGCTTGCTGGAAGGCCCGCGGAATCGGGTACCCATCATCGGCCTTTCAGCCGAGGGCGCCTTCAATGACGAACTTCATGCCGCAGGAATGGATGCCGGCATGGCGAAGCCCCTGGTTGTGGGTGAGTTCACCCGCATCCTGATTACCTGTATGAAGAACAGCTCCATGCAAATGCAGCGGCAGCTGGCCTCAACGTTAAAGATTGAAAATACGGACGCCCTGACCAAGGTAAAGAGTATCGCCGCTTATACGGATATGGTCGCCACCGTCAATAACGAAATTAAGAGCCCGGACAAGCCGGAGTTTGCCATCGTTTTCATTGATGTTGACCATATGAAGCTGGTGAATGACCGGATGGGTCACGATTTCGGCGACAAGTATCTGAAGAAGTGCTGTAAGGTGCTTTGCGACACGTTTAAGGTGAGCCCGGTGTACCGGGTAGGCGGCGATGAGTTTATCGCGGTGTTGCAGGGCAGGGACTACACAGAGCGGGAGCGGAAATACGCAGCTATGAAGAATCAGGTAGAGGAATACAGAGCACGCAAAAGCTTCGATGAAGGTCGACTGTCCTTTACATCGGGGATGGCGGTATATATCCCGGGGCAGGATGTGGAAATGAGCGATGTTCAGCAGCGTGCGCTCCGAGCCCTGAGAGAAAACTCGGACAGGAGGTAAATCAAATGCAACTGACAGATTTCTACCTGATGGTGCACGGGGATTATGACGAGGTAAAGGGCCGCCTGATGACGGATGAGCGGATTTTGAAATATCTGCGCAAGTTCCCGTGTATGGACGATTATGAAAACCTGGAGAAGGCGTTGGAAGCCGGACAATGGCAAGATGCCTTCCGCTTCAGCCATAATCTGAAGGGCATGTGTATGAATCTTGGTCTGCAGTCCCTTTATGAGCCCTCATGTGAGCTGTGCGAGAACCTGCGGGGCGGCAGTCCTGCGCAGCCCTGCGGACCTTTGATGGAGGCGGTTGCGGCGGGATTCAGCCAAACCACCTCTCTCATTGCGATGCTGTGAAATTCCAAAGAACAGTTGCGAAATATTAAAATGTACCCCCAAAGCTGTTTATCCGGCAATGGGGGTACATTTTATTCATGACTTACTTGTCTTGAGGAAGGCGGAGGATACAGATGGCGAAATCGAATAACGCCTTACGTCATCCTTCGTAAATCCCTGCATCCAATTATTCGCCTGTGTCGGGGATGATCATTTCAGTCCAATTCGTGCAGATAACCGGACAGAAATGTGTGACGGTATTTCCGTCTTCGGTGGTCTGCAGCCGCAGACAGCCGCTGCACAGGGAGGAATCAGCCTGTTTCAGTCCTTTGGGACATACCTGTCTGTACGTCAACGTTTCCTCATCCTCGTCTGAAGCCAACTGCTGCCAACCGCCGCCGGCCACCTGCCAGAGTTGATCTTCCGTCAGCTCTTTTTTGTCCTTCATACACCTGCTCCTTCCGGCTTTGCATGGAATACACCCGGGGATTATACCATAATAAGCCGATGATTTCAATCGAGGAAATTTATCCTCCAAAGAGTAATACGATGAATAGGTGTAGAAGACTACGAAACACTTTTTACATATGTAACGGGAAAATATCCATTTGATTCTCGGACAGTCATAGCAGCAAAAAAACTTACAGCTGTTTCATGGTGCGAATTTCTGATTCTGTTACGGTCATGTACAGCGTGTGCTGGTTTTTGTAGGTTACAAAGCCCATGGGCGTGCCGCCGGGCTTCTTCACATAACGGCGGAGGGTATAGTCTACCGGTACGTTGGCACTGTTTTTGACGGAGGAGTACCACAGCGCAAGACGGGCGGCCTCCAACAGCGTGGCTTGTTGGACCTCGTCCTCCGTGCGGATAATCACATGGCTGCCGGGACGGTCCTTGACATGCAGCCACATTTCATTGCCCCGGGCAGAGCCGGTGAGACGCTCGTTTTGTGTGCTGTTTTTGCCAACATGGATTTCGATGCCATCGCTGCTCATGTACCGATAGGGGACGCTGGCGGGAAGATGACGAACAGGGCCTTTTTTGCCGGGCTTTTTCAGGAAACCCGCGTCTTCCAGCACATGGCGGATTTCTTCCAGCTCGGCCTCCGTGGTGGACTTAGTCAGGTCGTCCAGCGCGCCGGAAAGAATCAGTAACTCCCGCTGCGTGTTCTCCTTCTGCACAACGGCCTCCTGCGCCGCGGAGCGGGCCTTCTGGTATTTCTTATAGTACCGCTGGGCGTTCTGCGCGGGGGACAGTGTGACATCCAGCGAAATCTCCATAGGCTTCATATCCGGGTCGTAGTAATTCGGAACCAGTGCCCGCTCATCTCCCTTGCGCACCAGGTGCAGGTTGGCGGTCAGCAGCTCACCGCAGACCCGGTATTCGTCCATGTGACGGGCGTTATCGATGGCTTCCTCCTGAAGGGCAAGCTTGCGCTGGCAGCGCTCCAGATGGGTCTTTACGGTATGCGTCATGGAAGCGGCTCGCTGGCCCATGCGTTCGTGAATATCTTTCTCATTGAAGAAAGCGTCCATGGCGTCCCAAAGGGACGGCGCGGGCGTCTGAAGCGTTTCACTGACGGAAAAATAGGGGAACGGGAACAAATCCTGCAAACCACCGTCCGCATTGCGCAGCAATACAGGGAAAGGCGCTTCCGTCAGCTCCCGCAGCAGAACGGGCGCCTGCGCGCAGACGGCTTGCAGATTAATCTCCTCCAGCAAGGCATTCTGACTGCCGGAAAGCCGCATCGCGGCCTCCCGGGCAATGGCAGGCGAGAAACCCATGAGGGAGGAGGACAGCGCCTTGTCAAACCG
>JAZUDA010000369.1:0-2330 GCA_045639455.1 Clostridia bacterium
ATACTGGTCGCAATCCGCACGATGAAAAACGCAGAACAAAAGCTCCGGGGTTCTTTTATATGGTATTGCTAATATTTGATACGGTGCTCTCATCATTTTCTCCTACAAATTCCTGCTTGTGCGCGTCCCTTATCAAGCAATCATCCCAGGATGAGCGCGGGGAGTACGGGGGCGAGGGACGGCTCCAGCGCCAGGCGAAGCTCTATCCGGCGAAGTGCTGAGGGGAAGCCCTCTGTTTCAAACAGCGGCACGTCCTCCCGGAAAGGCACCTCTTTCTTTCCGTCAAACCGGAACGCGCATTCCGCCGGGCCGGGGGCGGGCGGCAGGATACGGCAGGACACGTCCAGCCCCATCAGGCACAGCATCGCGCGGCCGTCCTCATCGCATTCCGCGCCCAGCTCCCGCAGGAGGGACGCGGTCTCGGCAGGCGTGGACAGGGCGTTCCGCGCGAAGGCCAGGCACTGGGGCAGGCTGTCGAAGTTGTCAGCGCCAAGGCCCGCGCCCAGCGCGTCAAACAGCGCGCGCAGCAGCCGTGTGCCGCTGCCGGAAACGCAGCAGGTACGCCCGTCCGCGAAGGCGAAGCGGCTCATGCCCTCCTTTGCCTCCAGACAGCCGGAGGCGAGGAGCTTTTCCTCCTTCACGATGTCCAGCAGCAGGTAGCTGATGTCATCGGATACGCAAAGCGTTACCCGGACACAGGGCTTCAGCACGTGGGGCTTTCCCTTGACGGTCAGGGTGATATCCTTCAGCAGTACTTCGATACATTCTTGCGTCACGGCGGCACACTTCCTTTTCAAGGGAGAGTATAGCACATTTCGGGCGGCTTGACAAAGGGAGGACGTACGGGGGATTTCATCCCGGCAGGGAGCATACTCCCTGCACAATAAAAAATCCCCCGCGGCATTATCCGCGGGGGACGAAGATATCACGGGAATTACTTGGCCTTGGGGCCGGCTTCCACGATGTTCTTGCTCATGTTCGGATACTTCTTGGCGAAGTTGTCAGCGAACATCTGGGCCAGCTTGTTGGCCTGCTCGTCGTAGGCAGCCTTGTCAGCCCACATGCCGCGGGCGTCCAGCATTTCGTCAGGAACGTTGGGGCAGGTGGTGGGGTAGTCTACGTTGAATACATCGTGATGCTTGAATTCCACGGTGTCGAAGGAGCCGTTCAGGGCGGCGGTAACCATGGCACGGGTGTACTTCAGCTTCATGCGCTTCGCGCCGCTGGCAGCGGAGCCGCCGGCCCAGCCGGTGTTCACCAGGTATACCTTGGTGCCGTACTTTTCCAGCTTCTCACCCAGCATGTTGGCGTAAACCTGGGGATCCATGGGCATGAAGGGCTCGCCGAACAGAGTGGAGAAGGTGGGAACGGGCTCGGTGATGCCACGCTCAGTGCCAGCCAGCTTGGAGGTGAAGCCGGTTACGAAGTGATACATAGCCGCATCCTGATCCAGACGTGCGATGGGAGGCAGTACGCCGAACGCATCCGCAGTCAGGAAGATGACTACCTTGGGGATTCCGCCAACACCGGTAAGCTCTGCATTGGAGATGAACTCTACAGGGTAGCCCACACGGGTGTTCTCGGTCAGGCTTCCATCCTCGAAATCGAACTCTCTGGTCTCGGGATCCATGTTAGCAGAGCAATGCATGGGCAGAACGTTCATCTCCTTGGCCATAACGTAGTTCATGGTGGAGAATACGCTCTTCTTGATCTCACCGGCATACTGGCTGCCGCAGATGATGACCGTCTTCTCTTCATAGTTCACCAGGATGGCGGCTTCGCTGCGGGTGCCGTCCAGTTCGGGGATGCACTTGAAGCCAGGCGCGGCAATGATGGTGTAATCGGGCGCAAAATCATTCAACTGATCCGCTTCGGGACGGCGAAGGAGCTGATGGATGAACAGGTTCTGGCTGGCCAGCTCGTTCACGATGCGGAAACGGCGGGTATATTTGGGGTCAGCACCGGCGAAACCGTCGAACACGAAGATCTCGCGGTTCTGCAGATAGGCGACGACCTTGCTCTTGATGGCGTCATAACGAGCCTTGTCGATCGGGCGGTTCACGCTGCCCCAGGCGATCTCGTCATGCACGGCGGGGGTATCCACGATGAACTTGTCATTGGCGCTGCGGCCGGTGTATTTGCCGGTCTTCACGACCAGGGCGCCGGTCAGGCTGAGGGTGCCTTCGCCGAGACGAAGCGCATGCTCCGTCAGCTGCGCGGGAGTCAGATTGCGGTAGACTTTTTTGGGATTGGCAATGCCCAGGTATTCCAGGTACAGCTCGCTCATAAGAAAGCCTCCTATAAAATAATTTAGATGATGAAGTAACAGA
>JAZUDA010000370.1:0-2726 GCA_045639455.1 Clostridia bacterium
CATGAGAAAAATACAGGTAGTTGCCGTTTTCCGTTACAAGGGCGGAGCCGTCGATGGCATCATAGCCGAAGTCAAACAGCGGCGCGTTATTGACATCCTCGAACGGCCCTTCAGGGCTGTCGCTGACCGCAACGCCCAGGCGTTTTCCTTCTTTTCCGCGGCGGGTTGCCGTGTAATGCATCACAAAGCGTCCCTTGTGGTAAACCACTTCAGGGGCCCAGAAAGTCTTGTAGCCCCAATACGCCTTCGCATCGAAGCAAAGTTTGGGGCCCTGCCAGTGGACAAGATCCTCGCTCTTCCAGACATCGATTCCCTGCGCGGAATGGGTTGCGTAACAGTAATAAACGCCTTTATACAGAACAATCTGCGGATCGCCGATGCCTGTGATATCCGTTACAATCATGGTCTTGTCCTCCGTGTCTTTCTCATTTTTATTATACCTTTCGAGCGGAAAAAAGTAAAGAACAAAACGGACGCCTATTGCAATGCGGGCGTCCGAACCGTATAATAGATACGAAAAAGGAGCTGGAAAGCAATGAAGTTTACGATGATTGCCACCGCCGCCTTCGGGCTGGAGGGTGTTGTTGCTCAGGAACTGAAGCACCTGGGATTTGATGATGTAAAGGGGGAAATCGGCGGCGCCAGATTCATCTCTGACCTGGCGGGTGCCTTCCGGGCCAATCTTTGGCTGCGCACGGCTGACCGGGTGCTGCTTGTACTGAAGGAGGCAGAGGCGCGCACGTTTGAAGAATTGTTTCAAACGGTCAGCAGCTATCCCTGGGAGGATATCCTGCCAAAGGACGCGTCCATCCACATTTCCGGGAAATGCGTAAAAAGCCAACTGATGAGTGTATCGGACTGCCAGTCCATCACAAAAAAAGCGATTGTGGAGCGGCTGAAAAAGGCGTATAAGCTGACATGGCTGCCTGAAACCGGGGACGAGTACCCCATTGAGACCGCCATCACTCATGATACGGTGCGGCTGACGCTGGATACCTCCGGCACCGCGCTGAACCGTCGCGGATACAGAACCTGGAACGGCGAGGCTCCTCTGCGTGAAACGCTGGCCGCGGCGCTTGTGCGGCTTTCCCCCTGGCATCCCGGCATGCCGCTGTATGACCCCTGCTGCGGCACGGGCACGCTGCTGATTGAGGCCGCGCTGCAGGCCGCCAACCGTGCCCCCGGGCTGTACCGTTCCTTCGCCATGGAAAACTGGCCTATTGCCGACAAGGCACAGCTTCGTGCCATCCGTGAAGAGGCGCAAGCCGCCCTGACGATGGATCGTGTCCGCGATATCGCGGGCAGCGACATCGACCCGGACGCGATTGAGCTGTGTCACCGGCACATCACCCAGGCCGGGCTGGAAGGGCTGCTGGAGACCCATACGGAAGACCTGACCCAGCTGGCGCCCATGGAAAAAGGAGGCGGCGTTTTTCTGTGCAACCCGCCTTACGGTGAGCGGCTGGGCGATAAAAAAAGCTGCGAGGCACTTTATCGCAAAATGCGCAAGCTGCTTGACGACAATCCAACGTGGCGACTTTGCGTGATTACCAGCGACCCCATGTTCGAAAGATGTCTCGGCCGGAGAGCAACAAAAAAGCGCCGGCTCTATAACGGCCGGCTGGAATGCGAATTTATGACATTCTGACGGTTTCCTCTTCTGTGAAATCCTCCTGCGGTTCGGGAAGATGGTCACAGACGAGAATCAACGCGTCCTCGTGATTATCCTCATAATAACGTTTGCGGACACCCAAATCCACATAGCCCAGCTTGTAGTACACATGCTGGGCTCTTTCATTGGAGCGGCGCACCTCCAGCATGCAGAAAGCGGCACCCAGGTTGGACGCGTACTGCATCAAGCGGCGCATCAGCTCCTGCCCGATGCCCCGGCCTCGGTATTCCTCCCGCACCGCCACGTTGGTGACATGGCCCTCGTCCAGTACAATCCAGACGCCGGCATAGCCGATAACGTGACCGTCAACCTCCGCCACAAGATAGCGGGCGGCTTTATTTTCCGTCAGTTCATGGACGATGCTGTTATGGCTCCATGGCATGGTAAAAATCGTCTTTTCCATTTCGGCCACTTCTTCGGCATCGGAAAGCACCATCCGGCGATAGACGATATCAGCCATTGTTTTCCTTCTTTCCGAGCCGGTCCTTCAAGCGCTCCGCGGAGGGTGCGCGCAGGTAAAGCGGCATCAGGGACAGATAGTCCGTTGTGGGCATATGAGACGCCAAAAGTGCCGCAGCGGCAGGGCGAAGATAAGATGAGGAGGCAGGGGCGAAAACCGCCTGCTCACCCATGATTTCCCGCAGCCTTTCCCGGTAGACCGGCATGCCGTCGCCGAGAAAGAGACACTTTTTACCGAGGGCGGAGACTTTTTCGGCGAAGTTCTCAATAGCAATGGGCGCATCGTCCAGCAGCCGAGTGGGAACCTCCCCCGCCTCGAATGCCGCGCCGTAAACCTGCCCCGCACGCGCGTCCTGAATGGGACAGATAACACCGTCAAAATACGGCACGGAGGCGGCCATCGCCTGCAGCGCGTCCACACCCACACATGGACGTCCCGCGCCGTGCGCCATAGCCTTCACGGTAGATACGCCGATGCGCACACCTGTAAAAGAGCCAGGACCCACCACAACGCCGAACACATCCACATCGGTCACGGAAAGCCCGGTATGGCGGAACGCATCGTCCGTCATCGGCATGATGGACGCGGAATGAG
>JAZUDA010000371.1:0-8145 GCA_045639455.1 Clostridia bacterium
TCAACACCATTATGTTCAACTATATCGCCACGGGTATCGTGGGCATTCTGCTGCAGACCGTGCTGAAGGATCCCAGCGGTTATTTCCCTGTTTCGGCCAAGATGCCGGCAGAAATGAATCTGCCCGTGATTTTGCCCAAGACCCGCCTGCATGCGGGACTCATCGTGGCTCTCGTATGTGTTGTTATCGTCTATGTGCTGATTTACCGCACTTACCCCGGCTTCAAAATCCGCGCGGTAGGACAGAACGCCCGGGCATGTCTCTGCTCCGGCATTGATGTGGGCAAGAGCCTGATTCTCTCTTCTCTCCTGTCGGGTGGCTTCGCAGGGCTTGCAGGCGCGTGCGAAATTGCCGGTCTTCAGCATAAGCTGATGGATGGCATCTCTCCCGGCTACGGCTATCTGGCCATTGTGGCAGCCCTGCTGGGCGGAAACAACCCGGTAGGCATTGTGTTTGCTTCGGTGGGCATTGCCATCCTGCAGGTTGGCGCGTCCGGCATGCAGCGCTCTGCCGGCGTACCCACCTCCATCTCCAACATTCTGCTGGGCTCCCTGGTGCTGTTGCTGATCGGCCGCCTGATGATGGAAAAGAAGCTTAGGAAAGGGGTGAAAAAGCATGTCGCTTAATCTGATTTCTTCCTTCCTTGCCGCTGCCGTCCGGCAGGCTGCGCCGCTGACGCTGGCAGGCCTGGGGGTTGCCTACGCCGAAAAGGCGGGCATCCTGAATATCGGCGAAGAGGGCATCATGCTTTTCGGCTCCTTTATCGGGTTCATCGTTGCATTCTTTACGGGAAATCTGCTGCTGGGTGCCCTGGCGGGGATGATGGGTGGCGTGATGATTTCCATGCTGCACGCCTTCATGTGCATCCGTGTTAAGGCGAACCAGACCATCGTAGGCCTGGCGCTGAATTATCTGACCCTGGGGCTGACCAGCTTCTTCTTCCTGCTGATTTTCGGGAAAAGTTCCACCTTGCCCAGCCTGAACAAGATGCCCGCGGTGGCGATTCCGCTGCTCTCGGATATCCCGATAATCGGTGAGGCGTTCTTCAACCAGAATATGCTGGTGTATGTGCTTTATATCGGTGTCATTGTTTCCTGCGTGATTCTGTTCCGTACTGAATGGGGCACGTCCATCGTATCCGTGGGTGAAAACCCTGCGGCGGCGGACATGGCAGGCTTGAACGTGTTCAAAATCCGCTACCTGATGTGCGCGGTGAACGGCCTCCTGGGGGGTCTGGGCGGCTGCTATATCACCCTGGCCCAGCTGGGCTACTTCCAGGAGGACATCATCTCCGGAAAGGGCTACATGGCGCTGGTCGCGGTAATCCTGGGCCGTCGCCATCCCTTCGGCATTCTGCTGACGGCGATGATTATCGGCTTCACGGAATCTCTTCAGTTCAGCCTGCAGGCCATCGGCGTGCCGTTGCCCTCCCAGGCGTTCTCCATGATGCCTTATGTGATGGCGGTCATCGTGCTGCTGTTCTCTACCGGCAAGAGCTTCAATCCCTCCGCGCTGGGTATTCCCTACGAGCGGGATAAGCGCTGAAAAAAGAATATATCAATCAGCCCGTATGCGGGGGAAACTTCTTCGCGTACGGGCTTTTTTCTATACAAAAGCCCCGCACCGGACACCGGTGCGGGGCGGAAAATGCGATGCGGAAGATTAGTTGAACATATAGGCGATGTTGGCCCACAGCTGCGCAACGGCTTCTTCAGCGGTGATGGTGCCTTCCTGAATCAGCGTGGAGCAGATCTGGTTGGCGTTGTTGGAGAACTCAGTGTTGTAGGGGAAGAAGGGAGTCTCCTGGCAGATACCGCGATCCAGCTGATCAAAGGGTACCTTGTAGCAGGGATACTCAGCCCACCAGGCCTGCATGCGCTCGTTGTTGGCAACGGACTTGGTGATGGGCAGATAGCCGGACAGAATGGCGTTATCGGCCACGTTGTCGTCTTCATAGATGAACTGCACGAACTCCCAGGCAGCCTTCTTCACTTCTTCGCTGTTGCCCAGGCCGACCATGTTGATCTGGCCGCCGCCGATGGGAACAATCCAGTTGTTCAGGTCATAGGTGGGGTAGCAGGCAACGCCCAGCTCAATGCCGGCTTCGGCAGTGCTCTTGACGATGTTGCCCATGGAGCCGCAGGAGGCAAAGAAGGAAGCCAGCTTGCCCTGATAGAACATTTCCTGCGCCACGGCGGAAGCGTTGGTGGAGTCGAAGGGACGGCACCAGCCTTCATCGACCCAACGGCGCCAGTCGGACAGAACGCGGGTCATCGCGGTACCGTTCATGGCGGGAGAGTTGCCGTCTTCGTCCCATACGAACTCGCCCAGCTGCCACAGGAACTGCCCCTGATAGAACAGGAAGTCGCTCAGGCATTCAAAGCCCCAGATGTGCTCGCCGGTAACAGGATCGGTGCCATCCAGCGCCTTGCAGAAGGCTTCGAATTCTTCGATGGTCTGGGGCTCTTTCAGTCCCTTGGCGTCCGCCATGGTCTTGTTGTAGTAGAACACGGGGGTGGACTTGATGTAGGGCAGACCGTAGATTTCACCGGCTTCCAGGTCGTTGCCGGGGATATCCAGGAAGCAGTCGAACAGGTTGCCGAAGTCAAAACCGGCAGCCTGGGCGTAGGGGTACATATTCTCCAGAATGCCGTCATCGTACAGAACCATGACGCGGGTGGGGCCGTCAACCGCCAGCGCGGGATATTCATCGGTCTGGGCGGTCAGCTGCAGTTTGGTCATGATATCGGCATAGCCGCCGATGTAGACGGGCTCGACATGAATGTTCTTTTCAGCGCCAATGCCATTGTTGAAGGCATTGACCAGGTTTTCCAGGGCAGTCAGGTTCGCGCCGCTGCCGCGGGAATGCCAGAACACAACGTTGACGGGTTCGTCCGCCGCCAGGGAGACAGTGCTCATGGACAGCAGCAGAACCAGGGCCAGAAGAACAGCAAGCAGTTTCTTCATGGAAGGGGTTCCTCCTAAGAATGAATTTAGGCTTAGCCTATATGGGAGTATTATAACATGGGAAGGCAGGTTGTCAAGACAGGTATGAAAAAGACTTGCAATTCCCACGGGAAAAGCCTATAATAAGGAGGCGGAAAAGAGACCCGCACTTAAGATTGAACGTTTGGAGGTAGATTCCGATGAACAATTCCTGGCTGGAACTGGAAAATAAGGTGATTATCGTTACCGGCGGCGCGTCCGGTATCGGCAAGGCTTGCGTGGAAGAACTGCTGGCCGATGGTGCTAAGGTTGCCGTCGTTGACATGAACCCCAATGCCCCCGCTTTTGAAGCGGCTGAGGGTCAGTATCTGTATATCCCCACCGACATCACCAAGAAGGACAGCGTGGATGCCATGGTTGCCAAGGTAATGGAAACCTGGGGCACCATCGATGTTCTGGTAAACAATGCCGGCATCAACCTGCCCAGCCTGCTTGTGGACGAAGGCGAAGGCAAGCCCTATGAACTGAATGAGGCGACCTGGGACAAGGTCATGAACGTAAACGTAAAGGGCCTGTTCTTCTGCTCTCAGGCAGCTGCCCGCGTGATGGTCGCCAACCGCAAGGGTGTTATCATCAATATGTCTTCTGAATGCGGTCTGGAAGGCTCCGAAGGCCAGAGCGTCTACGCTGCCTCCAAGAACGCCGTGAACTCCCTGACCCGTTCCTGGGCCAAGGAACTTGGCAAGAAGGGCGTGCGTGTTGTGGGCGTTGCTCCCGGTATCATGGAAGCGACCGGCCTGCGCACCATCGGCTACGAATCCGCCCTGTCCTATACCCGCGGCATCACCGTGGATCAGCTGCGCGCCGGTTATTCCAAGACCAGCTCCATCCCGCTGAACCGTTCCGGCAAGCTGAGCGAAGTGGCCAACACCGTTGCTTTCTTTGCCAGCGAGCGTTCCGCCTACATCCATGGCGTGACCCTGAACGTTGCCGGCGGCAAGACCCGCGGTTAATCACTGCTTTTCCTGAATCAAAGCCCCCTCAAAGTGCTTTTGAGGGGGCATTCTTCTACCGATACGAGTAAAAGGGGACACAATCATGGCAAACTTCAAGTTTCTGATTTCCTACGACGGCACCCGCTACTTTGGGTGGGAGCGCCAGCCGGACAAGGACACCGTACAGGGCAAGCTGGAGGCGGTGCTGAGCCGGATGACGGAAACGGAAACCGAACTCATCGGCGCCGGGCGTACGGACGCGGGCGTGCATGCCCGCGGCATGGTGGCCAACGCCCATCTGGAGACAGACATGACGGCGGAGGAAATCCGAGACTATATGAACCGCTACCTGCCCGATGATATCTGCGTGCAGGAAGTGAAAGAGGCGGGCAGCCGCTTCCATGCCCGGTACAACGCCATTGGCAAGACCTACACCTATACCTGCTATGTGGGGCAGACAAAGCCTGTTTTTAACCGGAAATATGTGACGGTGCTGGAACAGGCACCGGATGTGGAAAAGATGCGGCAGGCCGCGGAATATCTGATTGGCGAAAAGGACTTCAAGGCATTCTGCGCCAACCCGCGAATGAAAAAATCCACCGTTCGGCGGGTAGATACCATTGAAATCGTCCAGAGGAAGGACCTGCTGTATTTCAATTTTCACGGCAACGGCTTCCTGCAGAACATGGTACGCATTCTGGTGGGTACCCTGTTGCAGGTGGGCATGGGGGAAATCCCGCCCGAACGGGTAGAAGAAATACTGCTTGGCGGCGACCGGCGGCAGGCGGGCCCCACCGCACCGGCCCAGGGCCTGTGTCTGATGGAAGTGGACTACTGAGATTCATCGCCTGAAAACAAGGGGAAAATACGAACTCCCCGGAGAAAAAATGTCGTCCCCATACCGGCTTACCGGCAAGGGGACATTTTGCTATTTCCGAAGCTGTTCAATCGCCCAGCGGGCGTGTTCTGCCACGGCGGGTGAACTGCTTTGGGTCAACCCCTCCAGGAGCGGCAGAAAGGAGGTATCTCCACTGCATCCCGCAATCAGACACGACTGCGCAATAATCCTGTTTTTTATCGCCATGTTGTACCCCAGCGTTTCGTCCAGCGGCCGCGTGTCTGTCAGGGTCAGCAGATCACGCAGATTGCCGAACTGCTCACCGGGAAGCGATACGGGCTTGTTCCGGGGACATACTGCCTGGCAGATATCACACCCAAGCAGCCGTCCGTCGTTCTTTTCCCGAAGAGAAACGGGCATGACCTTGCCGGATAGCATGGTGTTGCGCAGACAGTTTTCGCGCACGAATCCCTCCGGCGTAATGGCGCCGCCGGGGCATGCATCCATGCAGCGCCGGCAGGAGCCGCAGCTGTCTGCAGGCGTACCTTCCGGCGCGAAGACATCTACCCTGTCATTGATTCCCAGCAGTTGCACATGAAAGCGGGAGCCGTACTCACCCCAATAATTCAGCGTATTCCGGCCGACGCCCATTCCGGCAATCCGGTTCATCAGCGGCTTCACATGCACGTGCGGCAGGTGAACGGCACCCAGTCCGCGTTCATTCAGCATGTCCGCCAAACGTACCGCGTCGCGGTATGCCTTCTGAGAAACCGGGTAATAGGGGTGAACATGCGGGGAGGCGTTCTCACGCCGGGGCGTATAGGCTGCGAGGAGCAGCACCAGCGCGGCGCTGCCCCGCGTGTCTTCCGGCGTCCATTCGGCGGGCAGGAAAAAAACCGAGTCAAAGCCGGCGTTCCGGCATAGTTCAGTCAAGGAAACAGCATTTTGCATAATCAATGAAAAAAGGCAGCCGGATATACCGACTGCCTGTCAAAAGCAATCTTACTTGGTGCCGAACAGACGGTCGCCGGCATCACCCAGGCCGGGCACGATATAGTCATGCTCGTTCAGATGATCGTCCAGACCAGCCAGATAGATATCCACATCGGGATGATCCTTCTGCACGCGGGCCACACCTTCGGGAACGCCAATCAGGCAAACCAGACGGATGTTGACCACGCCGCGATCCTTCAGGAACTGGATGGCAGCGCTGGAGGAGCCGCCGGTAGCCAGCATGGGGTCCAGAATCAGCACTTCACGCTTTTCAATATCGGAAGGCAGCTTGCAGTAGTATTCGACGGGCTGATGGGTCTCAGGGTCGCGATACAGACCTACGTGACCGATCTTGGCGGTGGGAATCAGCTTGGAAACGCCGTCCACCATGCCCAGACCGGCGCGCAGAATCGGCACCAGGGCAACCTTCTCACCGGCCAGAACCCGGCTGGTGCACTTGCAGATGGGGGTTTCAATCTCAATTTCCTCGGTGGGAAGATTACGGGTTACCTCGTATACCATCAGGGTGGCGATTTCGTCCAGCAGCTGACGGAAATCCTTGGTACCGCAATCCTTCTGACGCATCAGGGTCAGTTTATGCTGAATCAGGGGATGATCCAGAACGTGTAAAGTGCTCATTCTATGCAGCCTCCTTGTTTCATTCCGGTTTGAGTCATTTTCCACTCATCATTATACCCGATACCGCCGGCTTTGACAAGAGCAAAAAAGGAGATTTCAGTCGATTCCGAGGGGAAAGCAAGCGATTTTTCTTTCCGCTTCCTCTTTTCATTCGGCGTGAAATATGCTATAATACGGATGTATGATTACGCCAAGGGGGTAGTCTGCCCATGGAAAGTATGACCGGCTATGGCCGGTGTCAGATGATGCGCGAGGGGCGGGAAATCACGGTGGAGATTAAGACGGTCAACCACCGCTTCCTGGATATCAGCTTTCGGATGCCCCGGAACCTGTCCTTCCTGGAGGAAGCGTTCAAGCCGATTCTTCAGCAGATGCTTCACCGGGGTCACGCGGATGTATCGGTTCAGTACCGCAATACCCGCATGGATGCCCATGTGGTATCCTTGGATGAAGGCCTGCTGAAGGCATACGCTGAAGCGTACCGCCGGGCGGGAAATGTGATTGGTACCGATGAACAGCCCGGCCTGGGTCAGTTGCTGTCCTATCCGGATGTGCTGAACGTAGACACGGCGGAGGAGGACCGGGACGCGGTGACCGAGCTGGCCTGTGAGGCTGCCCGGAAGGCGGTGGACCAGGTCTGCGGCATGCGCCGGCGGGAGGGCGGGGCCCTTCGGCAGGATATGCTGCTCCATCTGGACGAGCTGGAAAGCCTCCGCGCCAGGATTGAGAAAATCGCACCCACGGTGCCGCTTGCCTATCGGGACAGGCTGCTGGAGCGCGTGCGGGAGCTGGGCGTTGAAAACGCGGATCCCTCACGGATTGCCCAGGAGGTGGCCTTAATGGCGGACCATTGTGCCATCGATGAGGAACTGAGCCGCTTGGCTTCCCACATCACCCAGATGCGGACCTGCCTGAACGAAGAAGCTGAAGCGGGACGGAAGCTGGACTTCCTGGTGCAGGAAATGAACCGGGAAGTAAACACCACAGGCTCCAAGGCCAGCGATTTGAATATCACCAAGCTGGTAGTGGCCGCCAAGAGCGAGATTGAAAAGCTCCGCGAACAGGCACAGAACGTTGCCTGACGGAGGATGCAATGCAGTTAATCAATATCGGCTTCGGTAATGTGGTGGCGCAGGAAAAAATCGTTGCCATTGTCAGCCCGGATGCCGCACCGGTGAAACGACTGGTGCAGGAGGCACGGGATCAGGGCAAGGTGGTGGACGCGTCCTGCGGCAGAAGAACGAGAGCGGTGCTGATTATGGATTCCGGTCACGTGGTGCTGTCGGCACTGCAGCCGGAGACCGTTGCCAGCCGTTCCGAGGAATAAACAGGAGAAGAACCTATGCAGGAAAAGAAAAAGGGAATGCTGCTGGTGCTTTCCGGCCCGTCCGGTGTGGGCAAGGGGACGCTGGCGGATCGCCTTCTGAAGGAAGATTCTACGTTCCGGTTTTCCGTGAGCGTGGCTACCCGTGCGCCCCGTCCCGGCGAGATTGACGGTGTGCATTACCACTTCCTGACGGAGGAACAGTACGACGAGCTGCTGGCGAAGGATGCCTTTCTGGAGCACGCGGATGTACACGGACACCGCTACGGCACGCTGAAGGAAGAGGTCAACGGCCTGCGGGAGCAGGGAATCAACGTGCTGCTGGATATTGACACCGTTGGCGCGATAAACGTGATGGCGAAGGAGCCGGACTGCGTATCCGTCTTCATCCTGCCGCCCAGCTTTGGGGA
>JAZUDA010000372.1:0-3226 GCA_045639455.1 Clostridia bacterium
ACAGCTGCGTAATCAGGCCCATGCCCACCAGCTCGCCGTGGAGCGCGTCCTTCACCGCCAGGGGGTACAGTGTGCGGCTGCCCTCATACACCTTATGGGCGATGGCGGTCTGGTTGGAGCCCCGGGCCATACCGCTGATGACACCCGTGGCGGCAATAGACAGGTACACCGCATCGAAGACCTCCTTGCTGCACACGCCCGCGTTCACATCGGCGCAGGCCTTGGGCAGAATGTCGGACAACCGCTGATAGGTGAAGCGGCTCAATTCAAACGCGGAGCGTACGCCGATTTCGATTTCGTTTTCCTCGCGGCCGCCCAGGCGCTGAGCAGTCTCGATCATTTTCGCCATGGCATCATAGGCGCCCGCGGCCAGCAACCGTGCGGGCTGGCGGCACAGGATATCCATATCCGCGATGACGCAGTCCACCTCGCGGGGATGGTGCACCGTACCCATGGCCTTATATTCCGTTGTATAGGTCACGCTCAAGGGCGTATATGCGGCGCAGGTGGCGCTGGAGGTCGGCACGCAGACCACGGGGCAGTTCCCCCACGCGGCAATCAGCTTGGCATAGTCGCAAATCACGCCGCCGCCGATGCCCACCACGGTATCGCCGTTCTGCAGGCGCTCCGTTTCCGCCTTCGCGTTCTCCCGGTTGCAGGGCAGGTCGTACACAACGGATACGTAAGGCAGCCCGGCGCCGTCCAGCAGCGCGCGCACCCGCTCGCCCAGCTTTTTTTCAATGTTGCTGTCCATTACCGTCACGACCCGCTTCGTGCCCAGCCGCGCCAACTCCTCAGGGAGTTTGACAATCGCACCGTTCTCCTGTATATACCGTCCGCAGCCGATGCGGAAGGAAGTGTCCACTACTCTGAAATTCGTTGCCACTTGCTTTTTCCTCCTTCGCTTATTCCGATTTCTGTTCAATGATTAGTATACAGCAAAACCGCTCGATTGTCATCGGGAAAATTACGGGAGGAGAGAGACGTCCGGGGGCTCACAGCCCCCGAGGAAGCCACCAAAAGACGAAACCCCCATCCTGTTTATTTGAGGATGGGGGTCTTGTTTCAGTCGGGATTATTTACGCGTTGTGTCTTTTCTTGCTCAGCACAACCGCCGCAGCGCAGCAGACGGCTGAAACGCAAGCCAGCAGCGCGATGGGCGTGCTGTCGCCGGTCTGAGGGATCTTGCTCCATACCGGGTAAAGAGTGATGCTCACATTGCCCAGATAGTTGTCGCCCGCGACAAACGCCACATCGCCGTCTTCCTCGGTTGCCCAGCCGATCTGCTCATACCCTTCCCGGGTAAACACGCTGTCCGTAATCGGGATGGGCGCACCATGACGGGCATAGCCGGATTCGATGGAACCCTCGCCATACTTGCCCGGATCATAGTAAACCGATACATTCAGGTACAGCACCAGATGCAAGGTGGATTCCTTTTGGATATTGTAGTCCGCCAGCGTGCGGTTATCCTCCAGCTCCTTCCCGGCGAAAATCAGCCGCTGCTGATCCGGTGGGATGCCTTCCTTATCCTGAATCTTCGCCTTCACGTTTTCAATGGTATCCGAGGGCTCGACCTCCAGGGTAACCGTTTTCCCCGTGAGGGTTTTGACAAAAATCTGCATCGCAGAAGCACAGGCCGGCAGCGCCAGCAGGACGCAGGCCAGACACAGTGCCACCAGGGCCGAAAAACGTTTTTTCATTGCGCTCGTATATCCTTTCATTTTCTACCGTATCATTATAGCCTACTCCCGCCCTGTTGTCAATTTTCCGCCTCATAAAAGGGTGCAGGGAATCGGTTCCCTGCTCGGGGCCCGGAGGCGGACAGTCCCCGAATGTTCCTCCATTGCTTTTCCGCCGCGAAATATGGTATACTACCCCCGGAAAGGAAGATGATTTTCATGTGTGAAACCATTTCCTGCGCGGTGATCGGCATCGGCAACATGGGTTCCGCCCATGCCCGCAGCCTTTTCGAGGAACAGGCGGGCGAGCTGCGTCTGGCCGCGCTTTGCGATATTGATGCGGGGCGGAAGGCCTTTTGTGCCGAGCATTACCCCGATGTCCCCTTCTTTTCGGATTATCGCGAGCTGCTCGCGTCCGGGCTAGTACAGGCGGTAATCGTGTCCGTACCGCACCCGCTGCACAGCGTAATCGCCATTGACGCGCTGCGGGCGGGCTGCCACGTGCTGTGTGAAAAGCCCATGGATATCGCACTGTCCCGGGCAAGGGCGCTGGCCGCCGAGGCGGAAAAGCATCCGGAGCAGGTGTTCGCCGTCATGCTGAACCAGCGGACGAACCCGATTTTCGCCCGGGCAAGGGAGATTGTGCAATCCGGGCAATTGGGCGAGCTGAAGCGCACCGTGTGGATCATTACCAACTGGTACCGCTCCCAGCACTACTACGACTCGGGCACATGGCGCGCCACATGGCTGGGCGAAGGCGGCGGCGTGCTGCTGAACCAGGCGCCCCATAATCTCGATTTGTGGCAGTGGATCTGCGGCATGCCTTGCGGAGTGACGGGCTTCTGCCGCGAGGGGCTGTACCACCGGATTGAGGTGGAGGACGAGGCCACGCTACTGACCCGGTACGAAAACGGCGCGCAGGGCGTATTTATCACCACCACCGGCGAGTACCCCGGCACGAACCGGCTGGAGATCTCCGGCGACCGGGGCAAAATGGTACTGGAGAACGGCACGCTGACGCTGTGGCGGCTGGCGGAGAGCGAAAAGGACTTCCGCTACAGCACAAAGGAGAGCTTCCCGAAGATTCCCTGCGATGTGTCGACCTATACGCCCGAGGACGCGGGTACCGGGCATAAGGGCATCCTGCGAAACTTTGCCGGGGCTATCCTGCGGGGAGAAAAGCTGCTGTCCCCCGGCGCGGACGGCATCAACGAGCTGACGCTGTCCAACGCGGCGTACCTGTCCTCCTGGATGGGCAGCAAGCCCGTGGCGCTGCCTATGGACGAGGCTCTGTTTGACAAAATGCTGGCCGAAAAGGCTGCGCATTCCAGCCTGCACGAAAAGCTGAGCGAAAGCGGCGGCGACGGAACCTATTCCGACCGCTGGCAGACCAACTGGTAAAATAAAGGAGAAAAAAAGATGAAACGTATTTTTGCCGTACTGCTGTGCCTGGGGCTGCTTTTTTCCGCGGCTCTGGCCGATGACGTAACCGTGACCGTGAATGGCACGGGCGAGGTGCTTGTCGCCGCGGACAGCGCCATCCT
>JAZUDA010000373.1:0-2316 GCA_045639455.1 Clostridia bacterium
GCAAAAAAGGCAAACGATGAGTACGCCCGTAAAAAAGAAGAAAAGGCTGCCCGGCTGAACGCGTACTGGGAGTCTCACGCCGATGAAAAGGCACAGCTTGAAAAAAGCCAGGCAGAAATCAAACAAAAAATCAGCAGCTTGAACAAACAGAAAACAGCACTTGAAAAAGATGAGCAATCTCAAATTCTTGCAATATCACAAAAAAAAGATATAAAAGAACTTGAGGACAAAATCCACGCATATGAATCTTCTTTTAATTACAAGAGTAAGGTCGGCGGGAGACGCAAAGAAGAATTGTTAAATGCAATCAGGTCAGTTCGTGAGGCACACCATAAGCTTGAAACCAAATACAAGGAAGAGATTAAGGAAAACACACAGGCGCAAATCACAAAGATAAACGAACAGATTCATCAGCTGCAAGCTCGTATCAGGGAGATCGATACCGAGCTCACCAAAGATCGTTGACCCCTCGCGCGGCATTCCGCCGCGCTTTTTTCTGTCCCCGGTTGCGAATATCCCCGCGGCATGGTACAATAGTCGCATGAAATACAACCGCAGCAAAGGAGACCCTCATATGCGCAAGCCTTTGAATATCGTCTGGTTCTGCACCGATCAGCAGCGGGCGGACACGCTCTCCTGCATGGGCAATACCGCCATCCACACCCCGCACATCGACAAGCTGGCCCGTGAGGGTGTGCTTTTCCGCCGCGCCTATTGCCAAAGCCCCATCTGCACGCCCAGCCGCGCGTCCTTCCTGACCGGGCGCTACCCTTGCGTGACCCGGATGTTCTTTAACGGCAATGACCGCTTCTGTCAGGACGAGGTGCTGATTTCCAAGTTCCTCGCCGACAACGGCTACACCTGCGGCCTCACCGGCAAGCTGCACCTGACCGCTGCCAAGGGCCGCATGGAGGCCCGGGGCGATGACGGCTACAGCTTCATGAAGTGGAGCCACCACCCCTACAACGACTGGCCCCGGGGCATCAACGCCTACCAGGACTGGCTGGCCGATAACGGCTACGATTTTGAAAAGGAGTACGCCCCGGACAATCCCGACGCGGTCAGCCATGCCGACCTGAAGAGCGCCGCCGGCATCCGGGAAGGCATTCGCCCCGAGCTGCACCAGACCACCTGGTGCGTCAGCGAGGGCATCGAGTTCATCCGTAATCAGCCCAAGGACAAGCCCTGGATGCTGAGCATCAACGTGTTCGACCCGCATCCGCCGCTGGACCCGCCCCGGGAATACCTGGACCGGCTGAAGAACGAGGATATGCCCCTGCCCCTGTGGAAGGACGGCGAAATGGACAACAAGCCGCCGCACCAGCAGTACGATGCCGTTCACGGCGGCCAGGGCGGCAACGCGGAGCCCTTCCCCGGCATGTCGGACGAGCTGAAGCGGGAACGCGTGCGCCAGTACTACGCCCAGATTGAATTGATTGACGACCAGGTGGGCCGCCTGGTGGATTACCTGGACGAGAACGGCCTGCGGGAGAACACCATCGTCATTTTCGGCAGCGATCACGGCGAAATGAACGGCGACCATGGCCTGTACTGGAAGGGCGCCTATTTCTACGAGGCGCTTGTACACGTGCCGCTGATTATTTCCTGTCCCGGCACCATTCTTCAGGGCGTGGAGCGAAACGCCCTGATGGAGCTGGTGGACATCACGCCCACCCTGCTGGACCTGTGCGGTTTTGAGGTGCCCTACTACATGCAGGGCAAGAGTTTCGCGCCCCTGCTTACCGACCCCAACGCGGAGGATCACTGCCGCGACAGCGTATACAGCGAGTATTACCAGTGCCTGTGGCGCGCCCACCGCGACATCAACGCCACCATGTACTTTGACGGGCGGTACAAGATCGTCTGCTACCACGGCCACGATTACGGCGAGCTGTACGACCTGGAAACCGACCCCCACGAATTCGACAACCTGTGGGGCAAGCCGGAATACGCGCAGCTGCAGGCCGAGCTGATCAAGAAAAACTTCGATGATGCCATCAACAAGACCCGCGACTTCTCCATGCACCGCATCACCCCCTACTGATTCCCCGTGTCCATCCCCGCGGCTCTCCGACTTGTCCGGAGAGCCCGTTTTTGCATGGAGGACAATCGGGACTGGAGCCGATAGGGTGACGAATCGGGGACGTTCGGGGGCTCTTCGCCCCCGGGCCCCTCAGCAGGGAACACGTTTCCTGCACCCTGTTCTTTTGAATGGGGGTAAACGCGTAATAAAAGCAGAGGAGGATTTTCGTCACACTGTCTCGGCGAAGGAACGCAAGCGTTCCCGCCTTCGTCAGGTGCCGAAAACTTCAGCCG
>JAZUDA010000374.1:0-4891 GCA_045639455.1 Clostridia bacterium
CGCAGTAATCGCGCACCTCACGATGGCTGTCATCGCTGCCGTCCGCGAGACACAGCTGCGAGCTGGCGTAGGTCTGGTTCCGGACGGAGTCTATCATTTCCTTCAGGAATTTGACAGGCGTATTGTACAGCGGCACCAGGATGCTGATGCAAATCTCGCGGGGGAAGACCGTCTTCTGCTGTTGCAACCGGACAGCGCGGCCGACCGTCAGGGGGTTCTGCCGCAGCAGGGAAACCGCGTAGGGCAGCTTTACTGTCAGCAGAAACAGCAAATGCTTTCCACGGGTGATAAAACGGGACAACCGGGGAAACTTCGCGGATGTTTTATCAAGTGTCTGCACCAAAAAAGCGATACATTTGCATAAAAAGGAGGAGGACATGCGGCTCCGGATTTTTGAAAGACATACCGGGTCGGGCAGGGACCGGGCGGTCCGCAGCGAGGTAGAAATGCTTGAAGCATAATTCCTTGTGAAAAGTCTCGTATTGCGGAGAAAACCATAGAACCGGGGACAATTTGAGGAAACCGCTCTTTTTATGTACCCCAGAACAGAGGACGTATTGTTTTTCTTTTTCATCGGGGGATAGTCTCCTATCTTTCAACACGGCAGATGATATACCCGTTTGACTGGGTCAGAGGGGTAAACAGCGGGGCAAGATCAGGAGCAAGCGTATCATCCTCGGAGAAAATGATATAGTCAAGCCCCAAGGTCTGCAAATCGTCAACAGATATCGAAACTTGAATGTAATCCGGCCCAAGAAGGGAGAGAAATGTTTCCGCCGTTGTCAGGTCCAGCCGGATGTGACAGTAACGGTTATAGATGTCCTCATACTGCCCGTCCGGGTCCAGCTTTTGCCAAAGCTCCAGCGACGGGTAGACGTTGGTGCTGCCAAAGGTGCGGGCACCGGCCATTATCGGCAGGTTTCCTATCGGGAACCCGCTCCCGGCAACCGCCCAAAGAGCATCCGGATCGTCCTCCCGGATTTCCCGGATGGAGGATATCAGTTCATTGTCATAGATTGCCTTCGCCCCAATCTGCACCGGGTTGACCGCGAGACCGGACAGCCCAATCACGCCCGCGCAGGAGAACAGCAGAATTTGCCTGCCGAGCCTATCCCTGTGGCGCAGGAAGCCGTACCAGAGGAGAAAGCCCGCTGCCAATGCCATGGCGATATAGACAGGCTGCAGGAAATCCGGCTGCTGACGGAAGGCGGCGAAGGTATAGAGCAGGGAAGCTGCCGCGGCCAGAATGACGCCGGTACGGAAGCGGAGCTCCCGCTCCGTCAGGGCAAGCCCGCACAGGAACAGAATCAGCTCCAGAATCTGCATAACTGGCAGCAGACGTCCGCAGGTCACATTGTTCATCAGCGTCAGGCGAGCCAGCCACAGCGGTACGCCGAACAGATAGAAAACGAGGAAGAATACCTGCAGCATGGTGAGGCCAATGCACAGCGGATCCTTTTTCCGGATGCCATGACAGGCCCCCAGCAGCGTGCCGAAGGGGAGCACGGAAAAAATCATCGAGGCCTCACAGGCGTTGCCGACAATGGCGGATTCATTCAGCGGCAGGAACAGACTTTGAAGGGAGGCGACAAGACATCGAGGCGCCAAGTCAGCGCCTGTCTGTAGCCGGATGCCGGGATAAACGGTATTCGCAATGATGGAAATTGTATTCCGGGAAAAGAGCAGGATTCCCGCGGACAGCGCACCAAGAAGGGCAACGGCGGGAAGGAGAATGGCACATTCCCGCCGGGGGGAAAAATCAAACTCTTTCCACAGGCGGATGATCAGGACAATGCCCATAACCGCAGCCAGCCAGATAACGGGAACTTCCTGCGCGGGGTAGTAGGTGAACACCACGCCGCCCACACACTCCACCATGCCGAGGGCACAGAAAACCCGCACACGGGTAGAGCGGCAAACCATGTATTTACGGATCAGCACCATCAGCAGCTGGAAGAAAATCAGCATCTCCACAAAACCGTTGGTGGAAAACCACCACTGAACGGTAGCGGAAAAAGTGATGATGACTGCGGCAGAGGCGGACAGATACCGGTTGTCCTTAGTATAGACACGGGCACACTCATAGCAGGCCAGGAACAGGGCAATCAGCCGTCCGCACCAGTAGAAGGAAAGCCCGCGCTCCGCACCCAGGAAAAAATAACCCCACTGAAAAGGCCGGAACAGCGTAACGATGGCAAGGCTCGGCACCCCGTACACCGTGGTCACATCGGTGGGTACACCGCGGATGATGCTTGAAATGGGAGCAAACCCATTCTCTGTCTGGGATAGACAGAAGGGAGTAAAGGCGGCCCATTCATCGGACCGGATGAACCGGGGGAAGCCAATCAAGGGCGCGTTCCCGTCCAAGGGCCGGGCGGGAACACGCAGGTAGGCATTCCAGCACGAAAGGGAGGAACCACTGGCCTTGAACACGACCAACAGCACCAGCAGCACGGCGGAAAGCAGATACCGCTTCCGGTGAATCAGCCGCGGCAGGAAGGCAAACTTTTTCAGCAGCAAAATAAGCCCTGCGGCACAGCCGGCGGAAAACAGCGCTACGCGGGCAATTGCCCCTATGCTGAGGGGAGATTCCGCGAAGCCAATCCGCGCGCCGAAGGACATGGCCCAGGCTTCACCGAACAGCTCAATATAGAGTCCCGTGAACAGGGACAGGAGAACAAGAAACACGGCGCGGAAAACCGCTTCCCCGGAGAGGTGTGTTTTTACGGAAATTTTCATTTTTTATTTCAGCGCGGCGTAGTAGCGCAGCAGGTTCTTTCCGGCGACTTTTTCAATCGTTTCCTCGTCAAAGCCGCGGCGGCGCATGGTATCCAGAATCACATGGGTCTGGGTGCAGTCTCGCACATTGTCCGGGTACAGACTGATGCCGTCAAAATCGCTGCCCAGCCCCACGCAATCGCTGCCGCCCATCTGGCAGATGTAGTCGATGTGGTCCACAATGGTATCCGCATCGGCCTTGTTGTCAGGAGACAGGAAAGAGGCGTAGAAGTTCACGCCGATATAGCCGCCGCCGCGGATCATCAGCTTGAGCTGCTCATCTGTCAGGTTGCGGAAGTGGGGGCACAGCTTCGCCACGCAGGAGTGGGAGGCGAGGGGCACCTTGTTCGTTTTGTAGAACAGGTCATAAAAGCCCGCCTCGTTCAGGTGGGACACATCAATGGCCATGCCCAAATCCTGCATCCGGCGAACGGCCTTGAGGCCGAAGGGCTTCAGCCCGTTGGACGTGCCGTCCTTCGCGGGGAAACCGATGGCGTTTTCATAGTTCCAGGTCAGGGCAACCATGCGGACACCCTCCCGGCGGTATTCGTCGATTTTTTCCAGGCTGTCGCCGAAAGGCTCGGCACCTTCAACGGACAGCATCATGGCGCAGTCCCCGTCCTTGACCTCGCAGGGGTCGTCCACGGTCCGCATACCGTGATCGCGCAGCGCATGGAAGGCGGCCAGCTCTTTTTGCGCGTTGCCGACCGCATCGCTTTCCGGTCCCTTGGGCGCGGTGAACATGGCCATGGTCTGCAGCGTTACGCCGCCCTTCAGCATTTTTTCGGGGGATACATCCAGGTCGGTCTCACCCTTCGCCAGCTTCCACAGGGTATCGCAGTGCGTATCACACAGAATCATCGCTTTATCCTCCCGTTCAACAGGATGCGGGCGTCAGGCCCACTCCATGTTTTCCTTGATATCGGTCATCGTCATATCGTAGACCACCCGGCACTTGCCGCCGGTCAGCTTATCCACCCGCTGCGCCACATTCTCCAGCACCTCGTAGGGGAGCCGCGCGGGACTGCCGGACGCGGACAGCGCCCGCAGTACTACCATGCCGTCACGGTTGGGCTGCAGCACGGTGAAATACTTGAACAGCTTCTTTTGCAGAGCCGCGGCCTCAATCTCCTCGCGGAAAATGGCATCGCACTCCCGCAGCAGGGCCAGCTTCTCTGCCGTGACCTCGCCGCCGATCCGGTTGGCAAGGCCGCTGCCAGGGAAGGACTGTCGGTTCACCGCTTCCTCCGGCAGGCCGAGCGCGCGCCCCACGGCGCGGATTTCATCTTTGAACAGCTCTTTTACCGGCAGGAAGTCCCGCTCATCGCCGGCAGAACCGTTTTCCATCATCAGGTCGGCGCAATTGGTACCCTTCAGCAGGAGGGAGGCGTTTAGCCCGGAAAACTGCCCGTCCAGAATTTGCGCCAGCCTGTGGCTGACGATGTGCTGCTTCTGCCGGTTCTCCGTTACGCCCTCCATGGCGGCCAGGAAGGAGTCGGCCTCGTCCAGCACCGTCACATCCAGCCCCATCCGGTCCCGGTAAACCCGCAGCACCTCTTCCTTTTCGCCCCGGCGGAAGAACCCGGTGTCCACAAAGAAGGCACGCATCCGGTCGCCCAGCGCCAGATGCCCCAGCAGGGCGCTGACGCCGGAGTCGATTCCGCCGGAAATGGCGCATAGGGCAATGCCGTCCTCGCCTGCGGCGGCACGAATCTCCTCCACCGTTTCGGAAATGAATTTTTCGGTATTCCAGTCCGCGGCGCAGCCGCACAGGTCACGGGCGAAGCGCAGCAGGATATCGCTCCAGTCCGGGTTGTTCTTTTCGGGCGTCAGCTGTAGGCCGTAGAGGGGCAGGTCGTTGTGTACAAAGCCCAGTACGGCTTCGTCCTCCCCACGGATTACGGCATGCGCCGTTTCCGGCAGGGTAAGCGGCAGCACGTCCGTTTCGCAGCGGAGACCGTCCTGGCCGTCACCGAAAAGCGGATCGCCCTCAAGTGTCATATCGGCAATGTCCCGCGTGGGCAAACCCTGCGCCACCTCGCCGCCCAGCTGCAGGCACAGGCTCCTCGCGGAGCCGCCCAGGGCCAGGATGGGCAGGGCGGAACAAAGCAAG
>JAZUDA010000375.1:0-3562 GCA_045639455.1 Clostridia bacterium
GGCATCGGCCGTCCCTCCACCTACGCGCCCACCATTACCACCATCATCGCCCGCAATTATGTCTCCCGCGACCGGAAGCGCCTGTTCCCCACCGAGCTGGGCAAGCAGGTGGACGACATGATGACCGCCTTCTTCAAGGACATCGTGGACGAGGACTTCACCGCCACCATGGAGACCGATCTGGACCGGGTGGAGGAAGGCGAGATTCAGTGGCAGCAGGTACTGCGCGCCTTCTGGCCGGAGTTCTCGGATACCCTGAAAGAGGCAAATGAGAAGATGGAAAAGGTGGAGCTGCAGGACGAGGTCAGCGACATCCCCTGCGAGAGTTGCGGTGCCATGATGGTTTACAAAATGAGCCGCTTCGGCAAGTTCCTCGCCTGTCCCAACTTCCCCGCCTGCCGCAATACCAAGGCGGTCCTGAACTACATTGAAGCCCCCTGCCCCAAGTGCGGCGGCCGGCTGATTGAAAAGACGAGCCGCAAGGGCCGCCGCTTCTACGGCTGCGAGCATTACCCGGAATGCGATTTCGTATCCTGGGACCGTGTTGCCGTTGCCAAGTGCCCCAAGTGCGGCACCTATATGACCGAAAAATACCGCAAGAACGGCGAAAAATGGTACATCTGTGCCAATGAGGAATGCCGCTGCACCGTGCAGGCATCCCCGGAAAAGGAAGAAGAATGAACGTAACTGTCATCGGCGCAGGGCTGGCCGGAACGGAAGCCGCCTGGCAGCTGGCCGAAAGAGGCATTGAAGTAACGCTTGCGGAAATGAAGCCGGAGAAAATGTCCCCCGCTCACCACAGTCCTCTGTTGGCGGAGCTGGTCTGCTCCAACTCCCTGAAGGCAGACCGGGTCACCAATGCCGTCGGGCTGCTGAAGGAAGAGATGCGCCGGATGGGCTCCCTGATTATGGAAGCGGCGGACGCGGCAAGGGTTCCCGCCGGCGGCGCGCTGGCGGTGGACCGGGAAGTCTTCTCCCGGTACATCACGGACAAGATTACGTCGCACCCCCGCATTACGCTTGTCCCCGGCGAGGTGACACGGATTCCCGAGGGGAACGTGATTATTGCCACCGGCCCCCTGACAAGCGATGCCATGTCGGACGCCATCGCCACCCTACCCGGCATGAAGTCCCTGCACTTTTACGACGCCGCCGCGCCCATTGTGACGCTGGATTCCCTTGATTTCAATAAAATATTCCGCCAGAGCCGCTACGACAAAGGCGATGACGACTATCTGAACTGTCCCATGACAAAGGAAGAGTACGACGCCTTTGTGGACGCGCTGGTCAGCGCGGAAACGGCGGATGTACACGGCTTTGAGGAGTCCATGGTCTACGAAGGCTGCATGCCTGTGGAGTCCATGGCAAAGCGCGGCCACATGGTACTGGCCTACGGGCCGCTGAAGCCTGTGGGACTGAAGGATCCGCATACTGGGAAGGGCGCCTACGCGGTAGTGCAGCTACGGCAGGATAACGCCGCGGGAACGCTGTTCAACCTGGTAGGCTTCCAGACCCGCCTCAAGTGGCCTGAGCAGAAGCGCGTCTTCGGCATGATTCCGGGGCTGGAAAACGCAGAATTTGCCCGCTACGGGGTCATGCACCGCAACACGTTCCTGAACAGTCCCGGCTTTCTGGACGAGAGCTTCCGCATGATTGACAACCCCAACGTCTATTTTGCCGGGCAGATGACCGGCGTGGAAGGCTATGTCCCCTCCTCCGCCTCCGGGCTGATTGCCGGTCTTTCCATGGCCTGCCGTTTGAAGGGGCGGGATGCCCCCCATTTTCCCGGCACGACCGCCATGGGCGCCATGACGCGGTATATGTCCACGCCCAACCGGGATTACCAGCCCATGGGCTGCTCCTTCGGTTTGCTGGATGAAATTGCCCCGCCCGAGGGAAAGAAGAAATTCTATAACAAAGTAGAAAAATACTCTGCTCTGGCAGAGCGCGCGCTGGCGGAGATTGACGCAATCGCTGCCCGATACGGAAAGGAAGAAGAATAACATGGCATTTATGGGCACCACCATCTGCGGTGTGAAAAAAGACGGGAAAATCGCCATCGCCGGCGACGGCCAGGTGACAATGGGCGAAAACACCATTTTCAAGGCCAACGCCCACAAGGTGCGCCGCATTTACAACGGCACCGTGGTGGCGGGCTTTGCGGGCACGGTATCCGATGCTTTTACCCTGTGTGAAAAATTCGAGACAAAGCTGCAGCAGTGCGGCGGCAATCTGGAGCGTGCCGCGGTGCATGTTGCCCAAGAATGGCGCGGCGACAATGCCGTCCGCCAGCTGCAGAGTCTGCTGATTGTGGCCGACAAGGAAACCATGCTGATTGTCAGCGGCACGGGCGAAGTCATTGATCCGGATGACGGCATTGCCGCCATCGGCTCCGGTGGGAATTACGCCCTGGCTGCCGCCCGGGCTCTGAAGGAAAATACCGATCTGTCCGCCGCGGAAATCGCCCGCAAGGCGCTGGAAATCGCCAGCGGCATCTGCGTGTACACCAACGACCATATCATTTGCGAGGAGGTGTGACCATGGCGAAAAACATGACGCCCCGTGAAGTCGTACGGGAGCTTGACCGCTACATTGTGGGCCAGGACGAGGCCAAGAAGGCCGTTGCCATTGCCCTGCGCAACCGTTACCGCCGCAGTCAGGTGGACGAGAGCATGCGGGAGGAAATCAGCCCCAAGAATATTCTGATGATCGGGCCTACCGGCGTAGGCAAGACCGAAATCGCCCGCCGCTTGGCCAAGTTGGTGGATGCCCCCTTCGTAAAGGTGGAGGCCACCAAGTTCACCGAGGTTGGCTACGTGGGCCGGGATGTGGAATCCATCATCCGCGACCTGGTGGAGAACTCCATTCGCCTGGTAAAGCAGGAGGCGCAGGAGAGTGTCCGTGTCCGCGCCCAGGTGCTGGCGGAGGACCGCTTGGCTGAAATCATCGCCAACCCGCCCAAGGAAGCCCCTCAAAGCGATAATCCTCTGTCCTTCCTGCTGCCGAAAAAGGAGCAGAAGCTGACCGGGGACGAGCTGGCCGTCTATCAAAGCAAGAAGGAAGAGATTCGTCAAAAGCTGATGCGCGGCGAACTGGAAATGCAGGAAATCGAAATCGAGGTTGAGGATGAGGCTCCCCAGCTGGAGGTGGGCGGCGCCGCCATCAGCATCGGCGACATGATGGGCAACATGATGCCCAAGAAGACAAAAATTCGCCGCATGAAAGTCAAGGACGCCCGCAAGGTGCTGATGGAGGAAGAAAGCAATAAGCTGATCGACCAGGACGCGGTGAAGGAAGCCGCGTTGGAGCGTGCCGAGCAGCAGGGCATCGTCTTTCTGGACGAGATGGATAAAATTGCCGGCCGCTCCATCGGCGGTCACGGCCCGGACGTGAGCCGGGAAGGCGTTCAGCGGGATCTGCTGCCCATCGTGGAGGGCAGCACCGTGAATACGAAATATGGCCCTGTGAAGACGGACTTCATGCTCTTCATCGCGGCGGGCGCCTTCCATGTGGCCAAGGACAGTGACCTGATCCCTGAGCTGCAGGGCCGCTTCCCGGTGCA
>JAZUDA010000376.1:0-5397 GCA_045639455.1 Clostridia bacterium
GATGTATTCGGGCTTATTGGTTCCGGTAGCGATTGCCAGCTTGCCGGAACTCAGGATCAGCGCCATGCCGACCTTCGGCTGAATGGCGCTGGCGGGAAGGTATTCCCAGGGCGGCACATGGCCGTCAATGACAGTTTCAGGGTAAAAACCCAGCATTTTTTATCTCCTTTCAGCGGCGATTATAATGCCGCTCAAACTCAGCATCCGAAACGCCGGGCATCAGCGCCCGGTAAATTTCCAGCTCAGCCTTCGGAACCGGGCTGCTGCCGCTTCCGCGCTGTGTGGTGGAGGAAAGATGCGCCTTGGAATCAATGCGGTTCCGCGCCGTCTGCTCCGCAGCGGCTCTCTCCGCCGCCTGAATGCGGGGCTGCGCAACGGCCTTGTACGCCTCCACAAGATTCGTGCCTGGATTCGTCGCGACGTACTGCCGGAATCTGTACCCAACATCGGAACGCAGGATATCCTCCAGAGATTTCACGGACGGGTCGAGCCGCCCGATTTCCGCAACCTGACTGTCGATCATCGCCTGCGTCTCCTCAGGCGTCGGTTCCCGCTGCTCCGGCTGTTTCGGCTGCGTTTCTTCACGGACAATGCGCCGGATGTCTTCTTCACGGGGCTTCCCGGATTCGATACGGCGGGAAACCAGCTCCCGTTCGTATTTCTCCAGCCCGTCCAGCGTGTCCACCGCCTCACCGCTCTGGGGATTTTTGATGCCCAGCGATTTCAGCAGCTTATCCACATTGGCGCGTTCCTCCGCTCTCGCGGCGGTCACGGCGGCTTCCAGCTCTCTTTGCCGTCTGCCGTATGCCTGTCTGCTCCGTTCCTCCGGCGACTGTACCGTATCGTTCTTCGGTTTTTCCGGTTCCTCCTGCGCCGTCTCAGCGGCAGCAGGGGCGCTTTCTTCCGTTTCCTCAGCCGCAGGTTCGGCGGATTCCTGCTCTCTTTCGCCTTCAAGGCCGAGGGCTTCATAGATGCTGTTCTCGTCCATTTTTCCTCCCGATTTTTACGCGCTCGGCGCGAAGGGATTTTTGCGCTGTTCCCGTGCGAATTTCCCCTATAGCAAACATTCCGCTTGTACGATACAAGCGGAATGCAGAAAGGGGCGCGATGTAATAACGGGCAGGAAGTTTACTTTCCGCCCTTGACGCGGAGGTCGTTGCCGGTCTTCACGATCTTCTGCCCGCGCTTTTCGGCGGGCTGCTGGACTTTGATGACCTGCGTACCGCCATGACCGATCTTGCCGGTGTAGGGATTGCCCTTCATGGTTCTGCCTCCTTTCCGGTGGATTTGGGATTTTTGCGCTGTTCCCGTGCGAAATGTTGACAACGCTGTAATTGCGCGATATAATTGTAACAATATCGCTTATCCCATGCCCGTTCGGTGCTGCAACACCGAACGGAATCCTCCCCGGTGTGCCAGCACCGGCGGGGGCTTTCGTATTGCTCATGCTCTCCCGGTCAAGCCCCCTCCGCTTCGGAGAGGGCTTTTCCAGTTTGTTCCGGTTAATCAATTCAATCCCTTCAATCCATTCTACAGAAAAGCTCCTTCCAGATCGGAAGGGGCTTTTATCATTCGTATCGTTCGTATCATTTGCAGGGCATTCCTGACGGTTTATCATTTGAATCCTTTGTATCATTTTCACCGGATTCCCGCAGAAATCAGGTCATAAAAAGTCTCGTTATTCAGGTACCTTATTTATTTTTGTTTGATAATGCTGTTTCTGCCCCTTTCCCAAAAAGGCTGAGCTGGGCTGAAAATCTGCATCTGCCCGGTTTTCAGGTGCAAACCCGTACAAACGATACAAAGGATTCAATTGATAAACGCCGGGGAACGGGAGGCGGCTTATCCGCCCCTCTTCCCGGCCTGTGGCCACTTGATCAGTATATCTTCCCGGCGGGCTGCTGTGCGCGCCTCTGCGCCTCTTGAAGTGCGTCCTGCCGCGCCCGGCTGTCGAGGTCTATCATGGTCTGCCGGTCTGCGTCCTGCCTCTGCGCAAGCCGCTGGGCTTCCTGCATGGCGGCTTGCCGTGCCTGTGCATCCGCCGCCTGAATGCGCTCCCGCTCCTGCTGGGCTTCCAGCATTTCCACCATCTTTTCCGCGCCGGGGTAGTGGAGGAAATTCAGGCGCTCCCAGTACAGTAACCGCGTCGAGGTCTGCGCCGGGTCGCCGTATGCGCCCATCTGATACTGCCCCACGGCCTCCTGCCACATCTGCTCCCGATTGGAGGCCAGCGGCGCGGAGGAATCGCAGGAAAACAGGAACCGATCATCATCGAGGATGCAGTGCCATTTGCCGCTTGCGTCCTGCTCATAAAAATCGTATCGGTTAAACTCGCTGTACTCCGTTTTCCCCCGGTTGTTCTGGCTCACGATGGGGCGCGGCTCGTCAGCATATGCAACTTTGAGCTGCACAATGCGCCGAAACAGCTCTGCATACGCCGCCTCCTTGAGCTTCCGTTTGCTCTCCAGCCGTCCCGCGCTCTGCTGCGCGCTGAACTGCTTGGCAATGGCGCTCTGCGCGGTTGTGTCACGCCGCCCCTGAAAGCTGTCCGTGATGCCAAGAAGCTGACGTGCCTCCTCGTAAACGGCATTCCGGTATTCCATTTCGTAGCGCAGATCGCCGGAAAACTGCATCACGTCGATCATGGCTTTGTCCCCAGCATTGCCGATGTACCAGATTTCCCCATCCTCCGGGTCTGCGCGGAAATCCGGCCTGTCCGGCAGCGTGATCCGCGTCCCGGCCTTGACGAGCCGGTCGATGATCTTCTTGTTCAGGCGGTTAAGTGTGTTCTGCTGGTCTTTGATCTTATCCACGTCGCTGTCCCCCAGCAGCCGCCCGAACAGCGTAATGTTGCGCTGGAGAAACACCGGGAACACATCCGGTGTATAGCTCGGCAGCTTGGTAGTCTGCATCATGGGTTCTCCGGTGATCATATCCAGCATCGGTATTCCGTGTTCATCCCGCGCCTGTTCCAGCGCCGGGATGTTTGTGCCGAGGGGCGTGTTTACCGGCGCGGTAAGCTCCTCATCGGCCTCCACGGTCTCCTTTTCGGCCTTGCCGCCGCACACCGGGCACGTTTTATAACCGTGCGGCACGGCAGCGCCACAGACCTCGCAGCGCCGCAGCCGCCGCGCCTGCCAGTCGTCCATATCCTCCAGCACTGTATCGCCGACGTAGGAAAATCGCCCGACGCCGCCATTATCGTTGCGGTAATACACGATGATCTGCGTAACCAGATCGTCCGCCGTGCCGTCGTCTCCGTCCAGACTGCGCGCCTCCGGGTACTCCTCCCCCTCCGCCATTACATCTTTGCCGTATGTAGCGCGGATGTAGCTGAGTGTCTGCGGGATTTTCAGCGCAACCGCGTCCATGTCCTCCACGGAGGTAAACACGCCGTCCTGCGGTATGATCTGTCGCGGGTGGATGATGGATACCCGCACATCTCCGACCGTGCTGTGCGTCCGCACACTGTTATCCCACTCCACCAGCCAATAGCCGCCGCCCTGAATCGGCACCGTCCGCTCCATGCGGTCGTTCAACTCCTCAAAGGGCAGCCTGTCCAGCTCATTTCGCAGCATATCCTCCAGCACTTTTGCCCGCCATTCATCCGCCTTCCGCCGCGCCGTGACTTTTGGCTGCGGAATTGCGGAATTGATGGTGGATTCGATGTTTTCGGATATGATGTTTCGGAGATGGGTTATTTTGTTCCATTCCTTGGATTTCCCGCCGCGCTCCGTATCCAGCGTGGTAAGCGGCGCGATCTGCGTTTCCTCGCCGCGATACAGCCGTTCCCGATGGTCAAATTTCACCGCCTCCTCGTTGTAGGCGGCTTCATTTCGGCTGACCCAGTCCTGCCAGTATTCCAGCCGGGCGGTTTTCCCGGCGGGTATGCGATCCATCATGCAGGATCACCCCATTTCTCTCGGAGGTATTTTCTGCCGCCCGAATCGGCGGCGTTATAATCGTCCCACATATCCTTCGTCCATTTCCGCTTCTGCGGTGCTGCCGCCAGCACCTGCATACTCTGCTGCGGCCTGATGTACCACGCGATTGCCAGCGCCATGATCGTATCGTCGTGCGCCCCCGGCTCCGCCTCCGGGCGAAGCTTGGCATTCCGCACGAAGGTCAGCATTTCTTCCAGCGTCACTCGGTCATTGACTAACTGCATCCCGTCCCGCAGCACCCGCACCAGCTCGGATAAAATCACCGGGCGCGTCACCGGGGTCGTGCGGAAGCCGAAGGACTGCTGCACCGTCCCGGTATAGGTGTCCTCCCGTTCCCGGACGTAGAGCCGCCGATAGCCCATCATGTCCAGCAGCTTCACGGGGTAGGTGGAGAAGTTGACCTCGATGCCCAGCAGCGCGTCGTTGTAATACTTGCCGAGGCAGTACATCTGCCTTGCATAAGCGTCCTCGTCCGTCCGGTGCCGCAGGACTGCGACCTGCATCCCAGATACGTTGTCCAGCACCTGCCCCACGAACCAGTCCGAGCCATCCCCCGCCGTATCGCCGCCGATGACGTAAGGCCGCCCCGCTTCCGGCGGCGCATAGACGGAGATCACGCCCTGCGCGTCGTCCACCCAGCGGATATCCTGCGGCGTGAGAACGCCGTCCGGCAGCGTGTACGCAAAATACCCGCGCTTTGCGGGCGGCGTCAGCGCTGCCAGCCGCTCCGCCACAGCCTGTCCGTTGAACACGGTCTTCCCGGTCACGCCCCACTCGCCCAGGCAGTAGACCTGATAATAGTAGGGGTCTGTGTCCCGGAAGGCTTCCAGCGTCTTGACGGCCTCCGCCGTGAGAAATCGGTTGTCCTTATAGGTGCTGCGATGGGTCGTCGCCCGTGGGTCTGGCTTATCGAAGAACCGCCGTTTCAGCCAGTGGGTGACGGAAATCGGGTTAAAGCTGAGTATCATTTGCAGGTAAAACGGGAAGTCTGTCCGCAGACGGATATCGAGCTGATTAAAGTCGCCCTCTTCCAGCTCCGACGCTTCCTCCACCCATATCCCCGTGATGTCGTAGATGCTTTTCAGCTTCTCCACGTCGTCCAGCCCCGCGAACAGGATTTCCGACCCATTCCGGAACCTCAGCCGCATATCACCGGAGAGCACCGTCAGCCCGCAATCGGCGTAATACTGCCGCGCCTGCCCGACGAGCTGGGCGAAACAACTGTCCCGCAGCGTCCGCGCCACCTTGCGGCATACAAGCCACCGGTGCCCCGGCTCCGTCGTGACCCGTTCCAGCACCTTGCGCCCCGCGAAAATGGATTTCCCGCTGCCGCCCCCGCCGCACAGGACGAGGTAGCGGCTATAGCACCAGTACAAATCCCAGTATGCGTAATTGGTGCCGCGCTGTAGATCAATCAGATGCCGGTATGCGTAATCGCGCTGATCGGCAATCG
>JAZUDA010000377.1:0-5514 GCA_045639455.1 Clostridia bacterium
GAACCAACAAGGGGGCTGTGGTTGGAGCCTTTCTGGAACCGTCAAGCGGTAGGAAAAAAAACCAATCCACAGCATCCCCAGCAGTGTAGCACAGGCTCTTGGAGAGGAGCTATATAAACTACTACTCTATAATACGAGGAACAAAACGGATGAAAAACGACTTCAAACAACCACGGAAAACGGTCATCACCGCGCTGGTTATTGCGCTCGCGGTCATTCTTGTCATGAACCTGTTCGTATTCCCGGCTCTTTATCGGAAAACCGTAGAGGAAGTAGCGTATTCGGACTTCCTTACGATGCTGGAGGCAGGTGAAATCCGCGAAGTGGAAATCACGGATACAACCCTGTCCTGGGTAGCAGGTGAAAAAAATAAGGAGCAGTACTATACGACAGGTCTCCCGGATGACGGCGCACTGGTGGAACGGCTTGCGGGGGCGGGGGTGTCATTTGGCAAGGCATTGCCCCAACAGGAGAGCGGTTTCCTGCTGTTCCTGATGGAGTGGGTGGTGCCGCTGGGCCTGTGCTTGCTGGTGGGCAACCTGATGATGAGGAAGCTGACAAAGATGGGCGGCGGTCCAGGCGCCATGTCCTTCGGAAAAAGCAACGCCAAGGTCTATGTGGCGGCGCAGACAGGCAAGTCCTTTGACGATGTGGCCGGTGAGGACGAGGCGAAACAGGCGCTGCGGGAAATCGTGGATTTCCTCCACTCCCCGGAAAAATACAAGGAAATCGGTGCCCGCCTGCCCAAGGGTGCACTGCTGGTGGGCCCTCCCGGTACGGGCAAGACGCTGCTGGCACAGGCCGTGGCGGGGGAGGCGAACGTACCCTTCTTCTCCATCAGGGGTTCGGAGTTTGTGGAGATGTTTGTGGGCATGGGCGCTGCCCGTGTCCGCGATTTGTTCAAGCAGGCACAGGAAAAAGCACCCTGTATTGTCTTCATTGATGAAATCGATGCCATCGGCAAGAAGCGCGATGGCTCCGGTATGTCCGGCAACGATGAACGGGAGCAGACGCTGAACCAGCTGTTGACTGAGATGGACGGTTTTGATGGCAGCAAGGGCGTTGTCATTCTTGCCGCCAGCAACCGTCCGGAGAGCCTGGATCCCGCGCTGCTTCGTCCCGGTCGCTTTGACCGCAGAATTCCTGTAGAGTTGCCCGACCTGCTGGGCCGTGAGCAAATTCTGAATGTCCATGCCCGTCACGTCAAGATGGATCCTGAAGTGGATTTGCATGCCATAGCACTTGCAACCAGCGGGGCCAGCGGCGCGGATCTTGCCAATATGATTAACGAGGGCGCGCTTCTGGCAGTCAAGCTCGGACGTTCGCAGGTGAAGCAGTCGGACCTTGAGGAGGCCGTGGAAACGGTTCTCGCCGGCTACCAGAGAAAGAACGCTGTTATCAGCCCGAAGGAAAAGTGCATGGTTTCCTACCATGAGGTGGGACACGCGTTGGTGGCGGCGCTGCAGACGGAAAGCGCACCGGTGCATAAGATTACCATTATTCCCCGCACGTCGGGCGCCCTGGGTTATACAATGCAGGTGGACGAGCAGGAGCATTACTTGATGACCCGTCAGGAGCTGCTGAATAAGATTACCACCCTGACAGCCGGGCGCGCGGCGGAGGAGTTGGTGTTCCATACTGTGACCAGCGGAGCCGCAGGTGATATTGAACAGGCTACCAAGCTGGCGCGGCAGATGGTCTCCCGACTTGGCATGAGCGACAAGCTGGGTATGATGGCATTGGAAAACACGGGCAATGTGTACCTGGGCGGAGACTCGTCCCTCCTATGCAGCCCGGAAACCTCTGCCAAGATGGATGAAGAAGTCCGGGAAATCATTTCCCAAGCCCACGAGCGCGCGCTTGCCCTTTTGTCCGATAACATGGATGCGCTGCACTCCATCGCTAAGTGTCTTCTGGAAAAGGAAACCATTACCGGCATGGAATTCATGGATCTACTGAAGGAATCTCGGCCGAAGCTGCCCGAAACCGCGGAACAATAAAAAAGAGGGGGTCTGATGCAAATCAGATCCTCTTTTTTCGATATGCGGAATCGTATTTGATTACGGCAGGATGCGTCATCACTCGAACAAATCGGTAGACAGGTACCGGCTTCCGCCATCGGGCAGCAGCACAACGATGTTCTTTCCGGCGTTTTCGGGCTTCTTCGCCTCAAGAATCGCGGCGTGGAGCGCGGCACCGGAGGAAATGCCTGCCAGCAGCCCTTCAGTACGGGCCAGCATACGGGCGGCCTCATAGGCCTGGGGGCCTGTTACGGTGACAACCGCGTCATAGACGGTCGTATCCAGCGCCTTGGGAATGAAGTTGGCGCCAATCCCTTGCAGCGGATGGGGGCCGGCCTTGCCGCCGGACAACAGGGGAGAATCCGCAGGCTCCACGGCAACGACACGAACGTGCGGGTTCTGCTCCTTCAGATAGCGCCCTACGCCGGAAACAGTTCCGCCGGTACCCACACCCGCGATAAATGCGTCCACATTTCCTTCCAGGTCCGCCCAGATCTCCGGGCCGGTGGTGCGGTAGTGGGCGGCAGGGTTGGCAGGGTTTTCAAACTGTCCTGCGATGATGCTGCCGGGGATTTCTTTTTTCAGTTCTTCTGCCTTCGCGATGGCACCCGTCATGCCTTCCTTGCCGGGGGTCAGTACCACTTCGGCACCGTAGGCACGCATCAGTTTGATCCGCTCGGGGGACATGGAATCCGGCATGACAATCATTGCACGGTAGCCTCTTAAAGCGGCAACGAAGGCGAGCCCGATGCCGGTATTGCCGCTTGTAGGCTCAATTACTGTGCCGCCTGCGGGCAGAAGGCCTGCCTTTTCCGCTTCTTCAATCATGGATAACGCGGCACGGTCCTTGGCAGAGCCTGCGGGGTTGGCGCATTCCAGCTTCGCGTACAGCCGGGCCGTCAGCCCTTCACGTGCTTCAATTTTCGCCAGACGGACAAGGGGAGTATTGCCGATCATTTCTTCGGCGGAGGAATACAGCATAACGGAATCAACTCCTTTATTCGTTAAAAAAGCATGACTATTATATACCAATCGACGCAGAAAATCTACACGGTGGGTGAAAAAACGCAATATGGTTACATAAAAAATAGAATTTAATAAAAATAAGTAACAAAACAGGTCAAAAATGCTTGCAATCGTTTATGTAACCTTGTATAATAACCAATGGATATTTCTGCACTTTCGTTTGTTTGCCGATCGGCCCGGTTAACCGGTAATGGGGGAAAACGATGATGAAACGGCCTGCTTCCGTAACTGAAATAAAAACCGATGATTACCTGATGTCTTTGGTTGATGGGCTTCGGGCGCTGTACGAGGTGGATGTATCCACCGGCGCTTACCGCGCTGTCACACAGGGGTGCGTTCCGTCCGTCGCGGGAGAACCGCTGAAAGAAGGAAACGATTTTTTTGCCGACTTGGGCCCGACCTCCATCGATAAGGCCTCGATTGTCCGCGCGTTGGCATCTTCCACCTACGCGGAATACCCGGTGACACCCGCGGGTGAAGCATCCATGACGCTGCGGCTGATGTATCGGGACGGGTGCCGGTCCGCGCTGATGGCAGCCTTTATCGAAAAAATCGTTCCGCACGAGCCCAATTCGGAACAGGTTACCCGGTTGAAAAAACAAATCCACCGTTCGGAGCAGCTGATTAACAACTTCGCCTCTTCCTACAAGGGTGCCTGCCGGTTTTCCATGCGGGATGGCTCCTTTACCATGTTGGGCAATGATCCAGATGTTCTCTCACTTGCCCGGAACTTCCGGAGGTTTGAGGAATTACGGGCGTTCTTCATTGATACATATGTGTATTCAGATGACAGAGAGATGGTTCGCAAGATCCTGGATTTCGATACGATCCGCCCAAAGACCGCCGATACCTTCTCTTACAGGGAAGAATGCCGCGTTTCGCTGGGAGACGCTGTGTTGTATTGCGAGATTGCCATTATAGCTATCGGGGATGACGAAATCGCCATCGGCGTCAAGGATAAGAACCGTGAGCTGCTTCTGGAAAAAATGATGCTTGAGACGCTGGATGATTACTACGCGTTGTTCTCCGTCAATCTGGATGGCGGAACGCTGGAAATCATCAAGAAGTCCCCCTGGGATGACCGCTGGCAAGCGGGCGAAACGGTTTCTTACCGTGAAATGTTTTCCTCCATTGCCGGACGTCATACCGGTGAAGCGAGAGAATTCTTTGACAGCATTTCGGATATCGACAGTCTACGCGCTGTATTGGGGTCCCAGAACCTGGTCACCTTCTGCTACCGCTCAAGCTTTGTGGAGGGCGAAAAGTGGGTTACCGTGTCGGCGAGGGTTATTTCGCGCAACCATGACGGACGGCCTTCCGCGGTGGTTGTCGGCTTTACCCGCATGGATGCCTCAAACGCGGACCGACACGCGCTGATGCACGAGCTCAAGTCCAACCTGCGTCTTGTTTCAGCGATTTCCGCCGACTATCTGACGATTTATACCGTTGATCTTGAAAAGAATACCTATACCCTGAACAGGATTTCCGATCAGGCGAAGGAAGTGTCGGCTATCCTGGCCAGGAACGCCACATTCACCCAGATGCTTCGTTCGTTCTATACAAGCCGGCTTGTCAGCCCTGAGGACACGGAGCGGATGCTTCGCTATGCCGACCCGGACTATATCCGAAAGGTATTGAAGGACAAGTCCTCCGATGCCGAGCTGTTCCGCCGCAATTACGGCGGCCAGTGGCACTGGTGCGAGCAGCGTTTTTTCCGGGTAGAGGAGACAGGTGATGTGCCACGCAAGGTGATTCTTGCCTTTGCCAACCGGGATGAGCAGGTGGAGCAGGAAAAGGAACTGCAGCGTATCCGTCAGCGGGAGGAGCAATCTCTGGCGTTGATTGAAAACCTGTCCGCCCGTTTTGATTACGCGTTCCTGGTAAATCTGCGGGATGGCTCCTATAAGAGTTTGCGCAAAGAGGAATCCTATGGTCATTGGGAGAATCGCTACCGGGAGTTTAAGGAAGCTGCCCGCTTCTTTGTAGATACCCATGTGATGCCCAGTGAACGGGAGCGGATGAACCGGGAATTGAACTACGCCTATATCCGTATGAATCTATATGAGGCAGATTCCTATACCCGCATCTTCCGTACGATGATTGACGGTGAAATATCATGGAATGAGATGACCGTGTCTTCCATGAATGAGGATATGGTGGCAATCGGCTTTACCCACAAGGACGAAAGTATTTTCTATCAAAGACTTTCCGAAAAACTTTGCGGGGATTTTTACGCCATGTTTATGGTGGACCTGGAAACGGAAAAAATCAAGGTTATGCGTTCCACCTCCGCCTACCGTACGGATGAAGTGGGTTCTGTGACGGATTACAGCCCCGCAATCCTTGAGTTTGCCGCTACCCAGACAGGCGAAGCGAAGACTTTCTTTACCAATTTGGCAGATCCAGCGTTTATCCGCAAAGAGCTTGCGAGCGAGGACAAACTGACCTACGTCTATAAGTCCTCTCT
>JAZUDA010000378.1:0-9463 GCA_045639455.1 Clostridia bacterium
CTCGGGCTGGAACTGGGGGCGGACGACTATGTCGCGAAGCCTTTTGAGCCGAAGGAACTTGTTGCCCGCGTGAAGGCGGTTCTTCGCCGCTGTGACAAGCCTGAAGAAACACAAGAGGTACTTCGATTTCAGGAACTGTCCGTCAGCCTCGCAAGGTACGAAGTGCTTTACCGCGGGCAGAAGCTGGATCTTCCGCCTAAGGAGCTTGAAACGCTGTATTTCCTTGCAAGCCACCCCAACAAGGTCTTTACCCGGGAGCAGCTGCTGGAGCAGGTATGGGGCTTTGAATTCTTCGGCGACAGCCGTACCGTTGACGTGCATATCAAACGGCTTCGAGAGAAACTGACGGATTGCGAACAGTATGGCTGGGGCATCCATACCGTCTGGGGCGTAGGGTATAAATTTGAGGTACAAAAATGAAGCGCGTCAGAAGCTTGTATTTCAAGCTGATTGTACTGGTCTTGTCGGTTTTGCTTGTTTTGCTGCTTGCACTTGGGTATATGAATATCCGCACAATCCGGGAACGGGCAATCGAGACCAAGATGGCCGATTTGACCGCGCAGGCGGAGGAAATTGCTTACCTTGCAGGTCAGTTCGGCATGCCGTATTACAATAATCAGTACCTGAACAACAAGGCCCAGAGTGTTTATCAGGCATACGGGGCCTATATTCTGGTGGTGGACAGCAACGGCTGGGTAGCGGACAACCTGTATTCCGCCCAAAAGGATAACCGGGAATTTGCCGAAGGACTTAACCGGGAAATGATCAATGAAACGCTTCAAAAGGCGCTTTCTGGTCAGACGGTTCTTGTTACTTCTGACAGTTTATCCGGTACGGTTTTTACGATTGCTATGCCATGGACGGTAAACGGTACTGTCCGCGGCGCAGTATTCATTCATACGCCGGGGCAGGTAATCGAGGCAGAATACAGGCCTGTTGTTATCCAGATTCTGCTGGGCTTCCTGATTGCTGCTCTGTTCGGGATAGTGTCGGTTTCCCTTCTTGTGCGCCATCTTCTTGCGCCGCTGCGTTCTGTTTCCATGGCGGCGGATGAAATGGCCAAAGGCAATTTTGAGGTTCGGGCGCAGAACTCCAATACGAAGGAGTTGGCCGAACTCTCCAACGCCTTCAACGGCATGGCTGAACAGCTGAAAATTACCGAAACGACCAGGCGTGAGTTCGTCAGCAATGTTTCCCATGAACTTCGATCTCCTGTCACCTGCATCGGCGGATACGTGTCAGGCCTTCTGGATGGAACGATTCCGCCGGAGGAGCAGAAAACAACGCTTGAAATATTGAAGAGTGAAGCCAATCGTTTGACGAGGTTGATTACGGATCTCCTCCATCTTTCACGCTTGGAAAGGGAGGATACCCAACTGCAGCCGGAAGCCTTTGATGTGAACGAGCTTATCCGGCGTAGCTTGATTCTCCGCATGCAAGATATTGAAGAAAAAGGTGTTACGCCTGAACTGCGGTTTGAATGCGAGGAAGCTTATGTATTTGCAGATCCGGATCGGATTCAGCAGGTGATTTTGAATTTGCTGGATAACGCGCTGAAATTTGTACCTGAACAGGATGGCGTAATCCGCTTTTCGACCTTCCGGCGGGATAACCTGGTGCAGGTTACCGTATTCAATAACGGCCCCCGCGTTCCGGCGGAGGATCAACCAAGACTTTTTGAACGCTTCTACACGGTCAACAAGGCCCACACCTCCGGGGGAGGAACAGGACTTGGTCTGTCGATTTCGCAGCGTATCATGGAACTTCATCATCAGCTGATCCGCTATGTTGATGTGCCGGACGGAGCAAGCTTCATGTTTACACTGGAAATGGCCGAAAAACCGAATATCAATGAATAAAAAAGACAGGCGCGATTCGTTCGAATCGCGTCCGCGTTTTTATATTGATTACTTCAGCGTACCCTTGCCAAACATATCGTTCAGCTTGTTTATATCGCCGCAGCCCATCGTCAGCACCAGGTCGCCGGGCTGCCAGTGGGATTCCAGATAAGCTTTTGTATCCTCAAAAGAGGGTGTATAAACCGCGTTAATTCCGTTCTTTTTCATGCCGTCAACCAGCATGGTGGAGTGGATATCGCCGGGGTCAATCTCGCGCGCGGCGCAGATATCGGTGACCAGGGTAATATCCGCGTCCTTGGTGCAGGTCAGATAATCCGGGAAAAGCGTTTTCACACGGGAAAAGGTGTGAGGCTGCATCACGGCCCACAGACGGTTGTGCTTCTGAAGCTTGGCGACAGACAACACGTTCCTCATTTCGGTGGGGTTATGACCGTAATCGTGATAAATCCTTACACCGTCAATGATGCCCGTCAGCTCGAACCGGCGATGGGCCCCGATGAAATCATTCATCGCGCGGCATGCAATGGCCATATCCGCTTTTTCCTGATGTGCTACAGCCAGCGCACCCATGGCATTCAGCGCCATAAAGCTGCCCGGCACGCGAAGTGTTACCTGCCCAAGCTCCTCTCCTCGGAACATCAGCTTAAAGGAAGCATGGCCTGTTTCATCGTAAGAAAGACCGGCAGGGTAATAATCGCAACTGTCCGTCATGCCGTAGGTATAAGACCTCCGGGGCAAACGTGTCAAAAGCCGCTTGATTCGCTCATCTTCACCGTAGCCGATTGCCAGACCGTCTTCAGGCAAAAGGGAGAGGAACTGACCGAAGGTTTGCTCAATCTCATCGATATCCTTATAGCAGTCCAGATGATCGGCATCGATATTAAGCACCAGTGCGAGGGTGGGGTGGAAATGCAGGAAGGAACGGTTGAACTCGCAGGATTCGGCGACAAATACATCCTTCGCGCCGATTCGCGTGCTGCCGCCGATGGCATCCAGTTGGCCTCCGATATGTACCGTAGGGTCAAGTCCACATCCCATGAGTACCTGGGTCAGCATGGAGGTTGTGGTGGTTTTCCCGTGAGCGCCGCAGACGCAAACGCTTTCCCGGTAACCGTCCATCAGCTGTCCGAGAAGAACTGCGCGTTCCATTGTGGGGATGCCCAGCTTTTCCGCTTCCTGACGTTCGGGGTTTGTCGCGGGAATAGCAGCGGTATAAATGACCAGCTCCGCGCCGTGGACATTTTCCGCAGCGTGTCCGATGGCAATCGGGATGCCTGCCGCGCGCAGCGGGGGAAGAAGATAGCCGTCCGACCGGTCGGAACCGGAAACAAGACAGCCCATCTGCTGTAGCATCAGCGCGAGTCCATTCATGGAGGAACCGCCGATGCCGATCATATGAACCCGGCGGCCGATGAATTCCTGAATATGAGGCATAGTGTTTCTCCTGCTTTTAATCGTCCAGGCCGTAATTGCGTGCCATGGAGGCCAGCACCTCACGAGCACCGCGAATCATGGCAACAGCGGTTTCGCGGTCCTTACCGGCAACCTGACCGTTGACTTCCATGTTCAGTGTGCCGGAGTAGCCAACTTCCTTCAGTGCCTTCATAACGCCACCCCACTCAATAAAGCCGGAGCCGGGGAACATATGGACGTCCTCATAGACCGGCCAAATCAGGCCGAAGTTATCGTTCAGGTGCAGAGCTTCCAAACGGGAACCGTAGAGGCGAATCAGTTCGGGAATATCAATCTTGTTGATGTTGGCGTGACCGGTATCCAGACAAATCCGTACCATGGGATCATTCAATTGGTCAACGACATATACCAGGTCTTCGGGCTTGGCAATGGGGAACACCGGGTTGCCCAGACGCTGTACATGCTTGTAATCAAACAGGTTTTCCAGCACAAGCTGAACACCCCATTCATGGGCATAAGGAAGCAGCTTGCTGTACCATTCCACGTTCAGGTCCAGAATGGGCTTGCGCATGCTTTCCTCAGGCATACGGTACCAGCGCTGGATGGGATGGAAAATCAACCGCTTTGTCCCAATCAGGGCGCAGGCTTCAAAGCTGCGCTTGAAAATATCCCAGGGCTCTTCAATCGTGAAATCACGGGAAATCTGATTCTCGTGCTCAAACAGGGCATGAGCCTGGCCGGCAATCAGCCCGGAATCCTTGATGATCTTTCCGGCTTCCTTTGCCCATTCACGCCAGTTATCGGCGTACATGGGGCCATCTTTCGAATCGCAATAGGTGCAAAGATTAAAGTCAACGGCATCAAAACCGGCATCGGCAATCACGTCCATGTTGGTTTTGATATTCTTACCCATACGGCCGCTGTTAATACTATACAGATACTTCATAGCAAATTTCTCCTTCATTCAATATATAATTAACCTGTATCATCATACCCCGAAAACGCTGTTTCGTCAAGATAAATCGGCGTGTCTTCCTCTTGAAACGGAGAGGGAAAGATGGTTGACAAAAAAACGGCATAGTGTTAAAATTTCACTTGTAAGGGAGTATCTCTTTTTTTCATTCTATAGGATTAAACCGGTTTAATATTAATGCGGGAGGGATGCTATGGCTACAATCAAAGAAATAGCCGAATTGGCGGGGGTATCCCGTACCACGGTATCCTTCGTATTGAACCATAACCCGGTCGTAAATCAGGAAACCAGGAACCGGGTGGAAAAAATCATCCGGGAAACCGGCTATATCCCCAATCACACCGCGCAGAATCTAAGCCGGAAAGTCACACGTTGCATTGGTCTCATAGTCCTTTCGGACCAGAAACGGACATTTTCCTACGACTTCGATAACGGCACGGGTTTGTATTCCCTGGCAGTGATTCGTGGTGTCGCTTCTGCGCTGGACGATACGGAATACGGTATGCTGATTGAGTACTACTGCGAAACGGATACCCCGGATGGTCTGCCGGACCTGTTTCTTAACCGGAAAATCGACGGGGCACTGCTCGTCGGCGGGTTCTGCTCCCGCGAGCTGCTTTCCCGCCTTACTGCCACCGGGATTCCGTTCTGCATGGTAGAGGTTGGTTTGCCGGAGCCTCAGTGCGACTGTGTCTATTCCGATCCTGGGGCAGGGGCCGTCTCCTGCCTGGACAGGTTGTATCAGGCCGGCAAGAGAAAGCTCCTGTTTTTGAACGCGCCCTCGCATTTCCGCTCCGCGCAGACAAGGACGCAAGCCGTGTCGGTGTGGCGTGAAAATCACCCGGATTGTAGGGTAGAGGAAGCATATCCTCCGGCCAATAACGGCTATGGCGGCTTTGAGGCCACAAAACAATGCCTTGAGGCCTGCTCGATGGACGGCCTTGCTACGGCGAACGCACAGCTTGCCTTGGGGGCGGTTCGGGCAATCCGTGAGGCTGGGCTTTCAATCCCCGATGATATCTCGGTTGCGGTCTATGAAGATAACGTGTTGGCAGGTTACTGTATGCCGCCCTTGACGGCTGTCAACATCCAAAAAGAAGAAATGGGGAAGGCCGCGGTGGGTCTTCTGCTGGACCGAATCGCTGCCCCAGGCAGGAAGACCTGTTCCATCTGCGTGCCGCAGTACCTTGTGGAACGAGAAAGTATCAGTGATAATCAAAAGGAGGAATAGATAGATGAACATTGTAAAGACTTATCAGTTTGATGTTATCGTTACCGGCGGCGGCCCTGCCGGTATCGGTGCGGCGGTTGCATCTGCGCGTACCGGTGCAAAAACTGCCCTGGTGGAGCGTTACGGCATTCTGGGCGGCATGCTGACCAGCGGCCATGTACAGCCCATCCTTGGCGATGTGGCACCCGGCAGTTTTTACGACGAAGTGGTGGCGCTGCTGAATGTGGGCCATGAAAACGCCCCGAAGCATACCACCTACATTGGTCGGGAAATCCATTTGGATCTTGAGGAGGCCAAGGGCCGGTTGTTGAAGCTGGTTCATGATGCCGGGGTACAGATTTTCCTGCAAAGTCCTGTTGTGGATGTTGTCAAGGATGGCAACCGGGTTACCGGTGTGATTGTCGGTCCTCCAATGGGTCTTGTTCAGATGAACGCGGGTGCTGTTGTGGATGCTACCGGCGACGGTTTCACTGCCACCATGGCGGGTGCGGAGGTCAAAATCGGCCGTGATGACGGTCATTGCCAGCCTACCACATTGGAATTCACCATTGATAATGTGGACGAGTCCGTCGCCATTACATGCGGCGGTAGCTCCGATCCGGTCACTCTCCCTGACGGTACCAAGTACTCTCCCTTCTGCCGTGAGGCGGAAGCCCGCGGGGAACTGCCGAAGAATGTGACAATCGTTCGCCTGCACCGTACTTTTGAGGCAGGGGAACGCTCCGTCAACGCGACCCAGGCCAACGGCTACAATATGCTTTCCCCGGAAGGCATTGAGGGCGCTGAGCTGGAGCTGCGCGACCAGATTGAAAAGATTATGGCTTTCCTGCACAAAAACGTTCCCGGCTACGAAAATTGCCGCCTGAAGTCCACGCCTACCTCTACCGGTGTTCGTGAAACCCGCCGTGTGATGGGCCTGGACATGGTGACTGACCACGATGTGGAAACCGGTGCGCGCAGGAGCGATGTTGCGGTTCACAAGGCATGGTTTCTGATTGATATCCACAATCCCACCGGTGGCGGGCAGGCCGAAAAATACTCTCATCCCGCCCAGCCGTACGATATCCCCTACGGCGCGCTTGTGCCTGCCGGGATTGAAGGTATCCTGACCGCGGGTCGCTGCATTTCCGGCACCCACCGCGCCCATGCCTCTTACCGCGTGATGGCTATCTGCATGGCAACCGGTCAGGCGGCGGGTACCGCGGCCGCTCTGTCCGCGATGAATCGCGTATTGCCCTCTGCTCTGAATGTAAAACTGCTTCAGGATTCCCTGAGTAAACAGGGCTGCACATTGTTTGATCAAGAATAACAAAGGAGGATATTCCCATGCTTCAGACCTATGATATTCCTGTATCCTACAAGACGGACGTTTGCGTATTCGGCGGCGGCCCCGCGGGCTTCTGTGCTGCTGTTGCCGCTGCACGTAACGGTGCCAAGACCATGCTGATTGAACAACAAGGCTTCTGCGGCGGCATGGCTACCGCCGGCCTGGTAGGCCCCTTCATGACCTGCTACGACAAAAGCGGCAACCAGATGATTATCCGCGGCCTGTTCGAGGAAGTTGTGGAGCGCCTGATCAAGATTGACGGCGCCATTCATCCCAAGGATGTTCCTGCGGGCCAGGCGTTCTCTTCTTACATCGTGCTGGGCCACAATCATGTAACCCCCTTCGACCCCGAAAAGCTGCGTCTTGTGATTGACGATATGCTGTCCGAGGCTGGTGTGCATGTGTTGTATCATACTTCCTTTGTGTCCAGCGTTGTGGAAAATGACAAAATCAAGGCAGCGGTTGTTCATTCCAAGACTGGTCTGGAAGCGGTCGAGGCCAAGGTATTTATCGACTGTACTGGTGACGCGGACGTAGCCTTCCGCTCCGGCGTTCCCTGCGAGATGGGCGATGAAGCCAGCGGTCGCATTCAGCCCGCTACCATGTTCTTCCGCATCGGCAATGTCGATACCAAGAAGTGCGATGCCGATATTCAGGCGCATATTAACGATTTCTATCGCAAGGATGGCGTTAACTATCGTTCTTTCCACTGGCATGTAAGCGAGGCCCGGGAGAACGGCGATTGGCCGCTGAATCGTGTGTCCATCGGTCTGTTCCGCGGCGTTAAGGAGGATGAATGGAACGTCAATACCTCCCGCATCATGAAGGTTGACGGCACCAATGCGGAGAGCCTGACCATGGCCGAAATGGAAGGCCGCAAGCAGGTGGATATCATTTTTGCCTTCCTGAAGAAATATATCCCCGGATGCGAGAATGCCGTTCTCCTGTCCTCTGGCTCCACCATCGGTATTCGCGAGACCCGTCATGTCCGCGGCGCTTATCAGCTGACGGTTGACGATGTGCTGCAGGGCAAGATTCCCGAGGATTCCATCCTGATGGCCTCCAACTCCGTGGACGTTCACGGCCGCTTTGGCCCCATGAGCAACGAGTATGTCGCTGTAGAAAACGGAGAGTACTACGGCGTGCCGTACCGCTGCCTGGTTCCCCAGAAGATTGAGAACCTGCTGATTGCCGGCCGCAGCGTTTCCGCCACCAGCGAGGCTGCGGGTGCTATTCGCGTAATGCCTCCCTGCATGGCAATGGGTCAGGCCGCCGGTACCGCTGCCGCCAATGCCGCAGAAAAGCAGATTCCCGTGGGCGATGTAGACGCCAAGTGGCTTGTTTCCACCCTGAAGGAACAGGGTGCGTTCCTGGGCTGAGGTGCAATATGGAAGACGGAACTTTGATGCTGAAAAACGAGTTTGGCAAGGAAGAACCCTTCCAGCCGCTCGACATGATTCATGAAAAGGATCATGATTACCTTGTCGCGGTTTCTCTCTTGGAAGAAAGCGAAGGCGGCGTTGCTGTCTTTGAACTGAAGGGTGAGGAAGAAGAAGACATGTACGCGATTGTGACGGATGATGAACTGGGCGAACGGATTTTTACCAAGTTTGTGAAAGCACATCCGGAACTGGAGTTTGAAGAGTAATTTGTTGCCAAGCGGCCCCTTGACTTATGTCAGACAGGGGGCCGCTTTTCTTGACATTTCCGGGGTTTTGTGGTTCAATAAGTGCTATCCGATATCCTTTGGAGGAAGAACGATGCTTCGCAAGTACTTTGGTGACAAGGCCTTCTACAAGATGATTTGCGCGATTTCCATCCCGATCATGCTGCAAAATCTGATTACCAACTTTGTCTCCATGCTGGACAATATCATGGTTGGTGCCATCGGGACGGAGCAGATGAGCGCCGTTACCATTGTCAACCAGCTTTTATTTGTTTTTAACCTGACCATTTTCGGCGCGCTCTCCGGCGCCGGTATTTTCACCTCGCAGTTTTACGGCAAGAACGATCAAGAAGGAATCAGCCACACGGTACGGTATAAAATCATTGTGGCGATTCTGATTACTACTGTCGCGACTGTTGTTTTGTCCCTTTTCGGTCGTGAACTGATTAACCTGTATCTTCATGACGGCAGCTATGACTGCGACCTTTCCTCAACCCTGCTATGCGCCGAATCCTACCTTCGCATTATGCTGATTGGGCTGCCGTTCTTCGCGCTCTCGCAGGTTCTTGCTTCCTCGCTGCGTGAAACCGGTGAGACCTTTATTCCCATGATTTTCGGTATTGTCGCGGTTGTGACCAACTGCACCTTCAATTATCTGCTGATTTTCGGCAAGTTCGGTTTTCCTTACCTCGGTACGGACGGTGCCGCAATCGCGACTGTCATTTCCCGCGTGGTGGAGGCTGTTCTGCTTGCACTTTACACCGTCAAAAAGCGGGTACGCTTCTCCTTCATTCTGAACGCTTTCCGTTCCCTACGGATTCCGAAGACTTTGTTTTCCGTTATCACCCGCAAGGGAATGCCGCTGCTGCTCAACGAAATGCTCTGGTCCATCGGCATTTCGCTTCAGGCGATGTGCTATTCTCTGTATGGCCTTGACGTGGTCGCGGCGAACAGTATCTGCAGTACCGTTGTGAACCTGTTTAATATTTCCTTC
>JAZUDA010000379.1:0-5349 GCA_045639455.1 Clostridia bacterium
CTAAGACCGCTTGGCCTCCGACTTGGAAATATCGTGCAAAAAAGGGGGGCTTTCCGATAATCACCGACTTACGAAGTGATTATAGCACAGGCTCGCAAAAAAAGGAACAGAAGAAAACGCAGAAAAACACTTGTTCCTGTCCGATTGCATAAGTTGAATGATTTGACCTTGTTTCTTCTTCCTATTTCGTGTATAATACAAAGTGGTGTTGTTTACAATGCCGATTGATATGGAGGTTAACGATTTTCAATGGTAAAGGCAAGAAAAGCAATGCGGATACCCATGGTTGCCCTTCGGGGGATGATGGTTTTCCCGCATATGGTGATGCATTTTGATGTAGCCCGTCCCCGCTCCGTGGCTGCCGTGGAAGAAGCCATGATGCAGGGACAAAAAATCTTTTTAATCGCGCAAAAAGACGCCGAAGTGGAGGAGCCCGTAAAAGAGGACCTTTATACCGTCGGTACTTTGGTTACAATTAAGCAGGTGCTGAGCCTGCCCGGGAACAGCCTACGTGTACTGGTTGAGGGAGAGCAGCGCGCCTTCCTGAACGGGATTTGTCAGGACGATCCTTTCATGCTGGCGACCGTATATCCCGTGACGCCGGCCCCGGTGGCGGACCCCACTACCCTTACTGCCATGACCCGTACGCTGATGGATTTCTTCGGCGAATATGCCCACTCCTCCGGACGTGTTTCCGAAGAAACATTGAAGAGCATTATTGGCATTGAAGATCCGGAGCATTTGTCAGACGCGATTGCCGCGAACGTGCTGACAAAACTGGAGGAAAGGCAGGAAATCCTGGAGGAAACCGAATCTACCCGCCGTCTGGAAAAGCTATGCGGCATTTTAGCCCGCGAAACAGAATTGTCTGCCGTGGAAAGACAGGTGCAGGATAGGGTTAAGCAGCAAATTGAGAAAAACCAGAAGGACTACTATCTGCGGGAGCAGATTAAGGCAATCCAGACCGAACTGGGCGACAAAGACGCCACTGATGTAGAGGACCTTCGTGAAAAGCTGGCAAAGACGCCGCTGAATGACGAGGCTCGTGAAAAAGCTGAGAAAGAGTTGGAGCGTCTTTCACGCATGGCACCCGGAACTCCTGAAATCGGCGTAAGCCGCACCTATGTAGAGTGGATTTTGGACCTTCCCTGGGGCAAGACCACCGAGGATAACCTGGACCTGAAGCGAGCCCGCAAGGTGCTTGACGAGGACCATTATGGCCTTGACAAAGTGAAGGAAAGAATCATCGAATACTTAGCGGTCTGCCGTGTAAAGCAGGATTTGCGCGGGCCCATTCTGTGCTTTGTCGGTCCTCCAGGTGTGGGCAAAACCTCCATCGTCCGCTCCATCGCCAAAGCTGTTAACCGTCAGTTCGTCCAGATGAGTCTGGGCGGTGTAAGGGACGAGGCGGAAATCCGTGGTCATCGCCGTACCTATGTAGGCGCTATTCCCGGTCGAATCATTGCCGGTATGAAACAGGCCGGTACCATGAACCCGGTTTTCCTGTTCGACGAAATTGACAAGATGAGCAATGATTTCCGCGGCGATCCTGCCTCCGCCATGCTGGAGGTATTGGACGGAGAGCAGAACAATGCCTTCCGTGATCATTACATGGAGCTGCCCTTTGACCTGAGCAAGGTCATGTTCATCACCACCGCCAATTCTCAGGAAACGATTCCGGAGCCTCTGCTGGACCGAATGGAGATTATCGAAGTACCCTCCTATACCGAAGAAGAAAAATTCCAGATTGCGAAGCGGCACCTGCTGCCCAAGCAAATCAAGGAACACGGACTCGCCGCCAAAAGTGTGAAGATCCCCGATGCGACCATGCGCGGCCTGATTGAGGGATATACCCGTGAAGCGGGCGTCCGTACCCTGGAGCGGACCATCGCACGCGTTGTCCGCAAGTCCGTTGTAGAGATGCTGGACAATGACAAGAAGACCGTCACCGTAAACGATGCCAAGCTGAAAGACTACCTGGGAGCAGTTCGTTTTACCCGCGAACTACCGGAGAAAGAACCGAAGGTGGGCATTGTGACAGGCCTGGCCTATACAACTGTAGGCGGTGAAACGCTGGAAGTGGAATGTGTGCTGATGCCCGGCACGGGCGCGTTGCAGCTGACCGGCCAGTTGGGTGATGTGATGAAGGAAAGCGCCAAGGCCGCCCTTAGCTGGGTGCGCGCACATCAGGTAGAGCTGAAGCTGCCGGATGATTTCTACAAAACAAAGGATATACATATCCACGTTCCCGAAGGAGCTGTTCCCAAGGACGGTCCGTCCGCCGGTGTCACCATGACAACCGCGCTTGTTTCAGCGCTGACAGGAATCCCCGTCCGAAATGAAGTCGCCATGACAGGCGAAATGACGCTGCGGGGCCGGGTACTACCCATTGGCGGCCTGAAGGAAAAGACGCTTGCCGCGTTCCGCGCCGGAATCACAACGCTTGTCATCCCCAAGGAAAACGTGAAGGATCTGGAAGATATCCCTTCTTACGTACTGGAGAAATTCACCGTGATTCCTGTTGAAAACATCGACGATGTACTCAATGTTGCCCTGGTAAAGGAGCCGATGGCCTGATGATGGAAATCACAAAAGCCGATTTTGTCACCAGTTTGGACGCGTATCGCCATTTTCCGGGTGAAGGACTGCCGCAGCTCGCCATTTCCGGCAAAAGCAACGTAGGAAAAAGCAGCCTAATCAATTCTCTCACCCGCAACGGCAAGCTGGCAAAAACAAGCGCCACGCCGGGGAAAACAAGGCTGATCAATGTATTCCGTATCAATGACGCCTTTCACCTGATTGATCTGCCGGGGTACGGTTTCGCAAAGGTGGACAAACAGGAAAAAGAGCGCTGGGGCAACATGATGGAGGGTTATTTCGCGCAAAGCACGTGCCTGTGCCATGTGCTTCAGCTGGTGGATATCCGCCACGACCCCACGCAGGACGATATCATGATGGGTGATTTTCTGCGCAAAAGCGGCATCCCTTATACCGTTATTGCCACCAAGGCGGATAAAATCAGCCGCGGCGCGCGAATGAAGCAGCTGGCACCCATCTGCCGGGCCATGCTCGTGCAGCCCTGGGAGGTAATTTGCTACTCCTCGGAGGACGGAACCGGACGGGATGATTTGCTGAAGCTGATTGCCGAAAAAATCAAAGGAGAATAAAGACATGCGGAAATGGCTGGAATATTTCTTTGAGGAAATGGAATTCCCGGCAGAAGCCAAGGAAGCACTGCTGAAGGATTACGAAGCCATAAGCGTGTGCCCGGGCTTTGCCTATCCTTTGTATCTGTACGAGAACGATCAGCCCGTCGCGCATCAGCGCATGCAGAAATGGCTCTCAAACGTCTCCCCCGCCTACGGCGTTCATCCGTATGCCGCGCTGTTCCTGCTTTACTGCTGCATGGCGCGCCATCTGAAGGAGAAATACGAAGCCCGCGGCCTTTCCATGGAAATCTGGAAGGACTCCATGAAGGACTCACGTTGCAAGCTAATGGAATGCCATAATATGTACGGCATCTGGGGCAGTTTTGTCACCTTTTGGATTCCACGATTTTTCGAAATGACCTGTTTCGGCCTGGGAAGGCTGGAGTTTGAGGTTATTCCTTCACCCATCGCAAGCCCTGAAATGAAGAAGGGTGAACCGGTCATCAATGTACACATTCCGTCCCGCGGCCCGCTGTACGAAAACGAGGTGGACGACGCATTCGCAAAGGCGAAGATGTTCTTCGCGTCTCAGGTACCAAAGGGAATCATCGTTTGCCATTCCTGGCTGCTGAACCCGGATTATCCCCGGTTCCTGGGCGATAAATCCCGCGTGTTGGCATTCATGAAGCGCTTCACAATCGAATCCGTTGAGGAAGAGCCGGGGTTCGGCGACTGCTGGCGGCTTTTCAATGTCGAATATGACGGACATCCTGAAAATCTTCCCCGAAGCACTACGGTGCAACGGGCTTGCGCGGACTGGCTGATGGGCGGTCATGTGGCAAAATCCGGCATTGGCTGGCTGAAGGTGGAATAAGATGAGCAAAGAAATGCTGGACGTGCTATCCGAAGACGGCACGCTGACCGGGATAACGAAGGAGCGGACGCTTGTCCATCAAGACGGTGATCTTCACCGTACCTGTCATGTATGGATTACCCGCGAGACCCCCGACGGAGTTGAGCTGCTGCTGCAAAAGCGCAGTACCAACAAGGATTCCTTTCCCGGATGCTATGATATTTCCTCCGCAGGGCATGTGCCTGCGGGGGTGGATTTTCTCCCTTCTGCAGTGCGGGAACTGAAGGAAGAGCTGGGGATCACCGCCGCGGAGAAGGACCTGCTTCCTCTTTTCACCCTGCGTCAGGGAAGCAATAATATTTTCCACGGAAAGCAATTTATCAATAACGAATTTACGCTGGTTTGTCTGCTGAAGAAGGACATATCAATCGATGAATTGACGCTTCAGCGTGAGGAAGTGGAATCCGTCCGATGGATGAAGCTGGGCGAAGTGCTGCGGCTTGCCCGTGAGCACAGCCCTCTGACCTGCCTTCATGAGGAAGAAATACTGGGAATTCATGATTTCCTGTCAATAGATAAGTAAGCAAAAAGCGACATCCGAAAGATGCCGCTTTTTCAATGGTTTTCAATCGTTAATTGCCGTAGTGAAAAGAGATTTCCTGTCTGTTCGCGTCAACGGTGGCGGGTACGCCGAAGGGAATAATACATCTGGGCGTTGCGTGGCCGATATTGACATTCACGACAACCGGCAGATCGGGATTCGCGATCACCTTCTGAAGAATGGTCTTATATTCCTCAAAATGCACTTCGTTCATTGGTTTTCCAATCAATACACCGGTGACCGCTTCGAACACACCCACCTTCTTCAAGTGAATCAAGGCGCGTTGATACTTCTCAGGCGGCATCAATTCCTCGCTGCTTTCAAGCAGCAGGATTTTACCCTGCCATTCCTCGGCAGAAGGGAACAAGTGATATTTCCCACAGAGCGTCACCGTATCAGGAAAACGGGAATTGTCAAAAAGGTCAAAAATCGAATCAATACAGCCACCAAGGATTTTCCCGTTGAAGATTGAAGCGCCCTGCAGAAGTTCAAAGCCGCTATCCCGATGAGAAGCAGGAACCGTTCCCACAGAAGCTTCAGAGAAATCCGTTCTCGCATCATACCAAACAGGGCTGGGTTTGACAGTCTTAATCCGGCATGTATTGACAAGTTCGTCAAAATATAGCTTCGTATACGGCATCATATCCGGACCGATATCGCACACATCAGAAAGGAAGGACTGGCCGTAGAAGGTAGGCAAGCCAACCTTATTCAGCATCAGGTGGTTAATGGTAGAGTCGGAAAAG
>JAZUDA010000380.1:0-4604 GCA_045639455.1 Clostridia bacterium
GCGCCGTCGCCGTCCACCGAGCCGAAGTTACCCTGGCCCTCTACCAGCGTGTAGCGGATGTTGAAATCCTGCGCCAGCCGCACCATGGCCTCATATACGGAGGAGTCACCGTGGGGATGATATTTACCCAGAACGTCACCCACGATACGGGCACTCTTTCGGAAAGGCTTGTCGGGCGTCACGCCCAGCTCGTTCATGGCATACAGGATGCGGCGATGAACAGGCTTCAGACCGTCCCGGACATCGGGAAGGGCCCGGTTGACGATAACCGCCATGGCGTAAGCCATGAACGATTTTTTCATTTCATCTTCCAGGTCCGTATAAATCAGATGGTCGTCACTCATTTTCTATATACCTCATTCTGTCGGGGATTACAGGTCCAGATCCGTAACCGTGGTGGCATTTTCCTCGATGAACTTCCGCCGAGGCTCCACCTTGTCACCCATCAACAGCGTCAGAATCTCGTCCGCGCGGATGGCATCCTCCATGGTCACCTGCTTCATGGTACGGGTCTCGGGGTTCATGGTTGTTGTCCACAGCTGCTCGCTGCTCATTTCGCCCAGACCTTTGTAGCGCTGGATTTCAGGCTTCGGGTCGCGCCCGATCCGCTGGAGCAGCGTTTCCAGCTCCGCGTCATCGTACACGTAATACTCTTGCTTGTTCTTTGTGACCTTGTACAGAGGCGGCATAGCAATGTAGACGTAGCCGTTCTCAATCAGAGGCTTCATGAAGCGGTAGAAGAAAGTCAGCATCAGAATCCGGATATGGGCACCGTCCACATCGGCATCTGTCATGCAGACGATGCGGTGATAGCGAAGCTTGTCCATATTGAAATCATCGCCGATACCGCAGCCGAAGGCGGTGATCATGGCCTTGATTTCCTCATTGCCCAGAATATGGTCCAGACGGGTCTTTTCCACGTTCAGGATCTTTCCGCGCAGGGGCAGAATCGCCTGGAAATGGCGGTCGCGGCCCTGCTTGGCGCTGCCGCCGGCGGAGTCGCCCTCAACCATGAAGATCTCGCAATGCTCCGGGTTGCGGTCAGAGCAATCTGCCAGCTTGCCGGGCATGGAGGCGCTCTCCAGCACGGACTTGCGGCGGGTCAGATCGCGGGCCTTGCGGGCCGCTTCACGGGCGCGGGAGGCAGCCAGGCAGCGATCCAGAATAATACGGGCGACTGAGGGATTTTCCTCCAGGAAGGTGGAGAGCTGCTCGGACACCATGCCGTCCACAATACCGCGGATTTCGCCGCTGCCCAGTTTGGACTTGGTCTGGCTCTCGAATTGGGGATCCACCATCTTCACGGAAACGATTGCCGCCAGGCCCTCACGGACGTCTTCGCCCTTCAGCTGGGTATCTGCTTCCTTCAGGATTTTGTACTTGCGGCCGTAATCGTTGATGCAGCGGGTCAGCGCCGTGCTGAAGCCCACCAGATGGGTGCCGCCGTCCGCGGTGTGGATATTGTTGACAAAGGTATAAATGTTTTCCGTGTAGGAGTCGTTGTACTGCATGGCCACTTCGACAGCGGTGGTGCCCCGGGTACCTTCGATATAAATGGGTTCCGGGAAAAGGGCCTCTTTGTTGGTGTTCAGATATTTGACGAACTCTCGCAGGCCGCCCTCGTAGTGGTATACATTTTCCACAGGCTCATCGCCGCGCTCATCACGGAAGGTAATGCGGACGCCCTTATTCAGGAACGCCATCTCACGCAGGCGGGTCTTCAGCGTGTTGTACTCGTAATCGCCCGTATCAAAGGAGCCGTCCGGGTTCTCGGCACTGCGGACATCGGGCAGGAAGCAGATGGTGGTGCCGGTACGTTCCGTTTCGCCCACGACTTTCAGATCGTAAAGGATCTTGCCGCGCTCATACTCCTGCTGATAAATCTTGCCACCCTGATAGACGGTAACGGTAAAATGCTTGGACAGAGCGTTTACAACAGAGGCGCCCACGCCATGCAGACCGCCGGCTACCTTGTAGCCACTGCCGCCGAACTTACCGCCCGCGTGAAGCACCGTCAGACAAACCTCGACCGCGGGGCGGTGCATCTTGGGATGCATGCCTACCGGGAAGCCGCGGCCGTTATCCTGTACGGTACAGGTGCCGTCCTTGCCCAACGTTACTTCGATATGGTCGCAATAGCCGGCCAGTGCCTCGTCAATGGAGTTATCCACGATTTCGTACACCAGCTGATGAAGGCCCCGCACATCGGTAGAACCGATATACATGCCCGGACGCTTGCGAACCGCCTCCAGGCCTTCCAGCACCTGGATTTGATTTTCGTCATAATTTTCCCCTGTTTGAACGGGGGAATTGATGTTAGTATCTTCCAAGGCCATTGATGTTTCCTTCCCGGCGGTATCGCTGCCTCAACGCCCGACGCCACCGCCAAAGTGATATGATTACCCAATGATTATTTTACCACTTTTTTCTCCGTTTTGCAAGTTTTTCTACTATAATATATTCTCAAAAAACGTATTCTTTTTCGTGCTTGCGCTTTCTTCGTTTTTTCCTATTCCGTTTTCGTGTTTTTTATGCTATAATCGCCCTATCACACAAGGAGGTTTTCCTGATGAAGAAGAGTATCCTTCGCAAATACGCACGTCTGATTGCACGGACGGGTGCCAATATTCAAAAGAATCAGCCCGTCATCATCCGGGCTCAGGTGGACCAGTATGAGTTCATCACCATTCTTGTGGATGAATGCTACAAGGCAGGCGCAAGCCGCGTCCGCATTGACTGGGGCTGGCAGGAAATTACCAAGCTGCACTACCGTCATATGACGCTCCGGAATCTGTCCAAGGTGGAACCCTGGGAAGAAGCCAAATTAAAGCAGCAGGCAGACGAGCTTCCCGCCACGATTTATGTCCTGAGCGAGGACCCTGCGGGACTGGCGGGTGTCAATCAGGAAAAGATGCAGAAATCCTCCATGGCGCGTTACCCCATCATCAAGCCTTACCGGGACCTGATGGAGAACCGTTATCAGTGGACCATCGCCGCCGTCCCCTCCCCCGCGTGGGCAGCCAAGGTATTCCCCGGCATGCGCAAATCTGCCGCCGTGGAAGCCCTTTGGAAGGCCATCCTTGCCTCCGTCCATGTAGACGAGGGCAACGATTCCATGGAAGCCTGGCGTGTCCATAACGAGAATTTCAAGGCCCGCTGCAAATGGCTGAACGACCATCACTTCGACACCATCACCTACAAGTCCGCCAACGGTACCGATTTCACCGCTTCCCTGATTCCGGAGGGGGTGTGGTGCGGCGGCGGTGAGGACACCATTCAGGGTGTGTTCTTTAACCCCAATATGCCCACGGAGGAGATTTTCACCTCTCCCATGAAGGGCAAGGCGGAGGGGAAGCTGGTCTCCACCAAGCCGCTCTCCTATCAGGGACAGATTATCAACCACTTCTCCATCACCTTCAAGGACGGCAAGGCCGTTTCCTGGGAAGCGAAGGAGGGCAAGGAACTGCTGGATAAGATGATTTCCATGGATGAAGGCGCCGCCTATCTGGGCGAGCTGGCGCTGATTCCCTGCGACAGCCCCATTAACAACTCCGGCATACTGTATTACGAGACCCTGTTTGACGAAAACGCCTGCTGCCATGTGGCCCTTGGCCGCGGCTTCAACGACTGCATTGATGGCTACCAGACCCGTACCAATGAGGAGTGCAGGCAACTGGGCATCAACGATTCCATGATTCATGTGGACTTTATGATCGGAGCGGAGGACCTGACCGTCACCGGCTATAAGGACGGTGTGGCCACCCCTATCTTCGTCAACGGCAACTGGGCAGAATAACGTAAGGAGGAATCCCATATGTATATTACCTGGCGTGACAGCGCCTTCCGGCTGACCGGCCGCTGGAGCCGTCTGGAAAAAGACATTCATGATCCCCATTATTTCAAGGACATTCCCTGCAAGGCCGCAGTGACCACCGCCCCCGGCTCCTCCTTTGAGCTGGCCTTTGAGGGCGATATGGTTCTGCTGCATTTTGAACTGCTGCAGGAAGCCTACCCGGCCCCTCATCTGTGGCTGTCACTGGACGGCGGTGCCCGTTTTGAGGCGCAGGTCGACCGCTACATCCGCGTTGCCGCCCCTGATGCCGGAAAGCACATACTGCAGATGTACTTCAAGGGTGCCATGGAAATGCAGCATCGCTGGTACGCGCCCCAGATTGGACGCGTTGCCCTGCTTGGCGCGGATGTGCCCAAGCCCGGCGTACTGCCTGCGGACAACCGTCCCCTCATTGAGTTTGTTGGTGACTCCATCACCGAAGGCGTGCTGATTGATACGGATTACGACACCGTACCGGCGCACAAGGAAGACCAGATGAACCGTCCCTATCAGGATGACAACCTGGCGACCTACGGCTTCCTGACCGCGAAAGCCCTGAACATGCGCTATATGTGCCAGGCCTACGGTGCCTCCGGCATGACCCGTGTGGGCTGCGGCGGCATTCCCCGTGCCGCGCTGGTGTACCCCTATGTTTTTGAGCGCTGTCCCTACACCGGGGATCACCCCGATGTGATTGTCATCAACCACGGCTGCAATGACCGGAACAACCCGGAGGATTACCTGACGCGGTACGAAGAATTCCTGGATCAGG
>JAZUDA010000381.1:0-12067 GCA_045639455.1 Clostridia bacterium
TCACAGAACGACATGGCTACGATCCGACTTGTCATCCAACCGTACCGAGCTGGAAGACAAGGTTCTTCTGACCAAGTTGACCGCTTTTTATGGGCCACTGTTAACCGAAAAGCAGCGGGAATGTTTGTCGCTGTGGCTGGAGGAGGATTACTCTCTTTCTGAAATCGCCCAGGAAGCGGGCATCAGCCGGCAGGGGGTGCATGATACGCTCCATCGGGGCGCGATGCAGCTTTGGCAGCTGGAGGATAAGCTTGGCTTGCTGGATCGGTTCAACAGGATGGAAAAAGGCCTGGAGGAAATCCGGAGTACGTTGAAAGACGTGGAGTTTCCCCGCAAAGAAAACACATTGCTGATTATCGATGATTTGCTGCGGCAGGAGGAGGAAGAGGAGAATGGCGTTTGAAGGATTAAGCGAAAAACTTCAAAATTCTCTGAAAAAGCTGTCCGGCCGGGGCAAACTGGCTGAGAAGGATGTGCGTGACGCGATGCGGGAGGTCCGCATGGCGTTGCTGGAGGCCGATGTTAACTACGTTGTCGCCAAGGACTTCGTGAAAAAGGTCACCGATCGGTGTGTCGGGCAGGAAATTCTTTCCAGCTTGACGCCGGGTCAGCAGGTTATTAAGATTGTCAACGAAGAGTTGACTGCTCTGATGGGCACGGAAAATGTGCGCCTCACTTGGTCGTCCAGTGTTCCCACGATTTTTATGCTTTGTGGTTTGCAGGGCGCCGGTAAAACGACCATGTGCGCCAAACTGGGCCTGATGCTGAAGAAGCAGGGGAAGAAGCCTTGCCTGGCCGCATGCGATATTTACCGCCCCGCAGCTATCAAGCAATTGCAGGTTGTCGGTGAGCAGGTCGGTGTTCCGGTGTTTGAAAAGGGTCAGCAGGATCCTGTGAAGACCGTACAGGAAGCGGTCGAGCATTGCCGGTACTACGGTTACGATGTACTGATTATTGATACCGCCGGTCGTCTTCATGTGGACGAAGCCCTGATGCAGGAACTGCAGCGGATTTGCAATGCTGTCAAGCCTCAGGAAATCCTTCTGACGGTCGATGCTATGACCGGTCAGGACGCCGTCAACGTGGCTAAGAGCTTCAACGAGCAGTTGGAAATCAGCGGCGTGATACTGACAAAGTTGGATGGCGATACCCGCGGCGGCGCCGCGCTATCCGTCCGCGCTGTGACCGGTAAGCCTATCAAGTTCTCTGGTATCGGTGAAAAGCTGACGGACCTGGAGCCTTTCCATCCGGCACGTATGGCCAGCCGTATCCTGGGTATGGGCGACGTGATGACCCTTATCGAGAAGGCACAGGACGCGTTCGATGATCATGAGGCTGACAAGCTGGTCCGAAAGGTCACCAACGCCAAGGACTTTACCCTGGAAGATTTCCTCGACCAGATGCAGCAGATGAAGAAGATGGGCTGCTTACAGAGCATCCTCAGCATGCTGCCCGGTGTGGGCGCCAAGCTCAAGGACGTGGAAATCGATGATAACGCCATGAAGAAGCCGGAGGCGATTATCCGCTCCATGACTCATAAGGAGCGTGTGAATCCTTCCATTCTTAACGCCAGCCGCCGCAAGCGTATCGCCGCGGGTTCCGGCACCACCGTCCAGGATGTGAACGCACTCATCAATCGCTACGAAGAAGCGAAAAAGATGATGTCCCAGATGCTGAACATGAAGCATGGCAAGAAGGGCCGGCTGCGTATGCCGCCCATGCGCTGATAAGCGCGTTTATTTAGTCGGTTAACCGCCAAGCGGTTTTCCAGATATATTGTTTGTCTATAGATTGAAGGAGGACAATTCCAATGGTTAAGATTCGTCTGAAGAGAATGGGCATGAAGAAGCATCCTTTCTACCGCGTGGTTGTTGCTGATGAACGGTTCCCCCGTGATGGCCGCAACATCGAGGAGATTGGCTTCTACGATCCCAACACCACCCCCGCCACCATCAAGATTGATACCGAAAAGGCCCAGGCTTGGCTGAAGAACGGCGCCCAGCCCTCTGATACCGTCCGTGTTCTGCTGAAGAAGACCGGCGCGATTGAAGGCTAATCGGGAAGGTCAGGTTCAAAGTGAAAGATCTGGTTTTGTTCGTAGCCCAGTCTCTTGTTGAGCATCCTGAAGCTGTGAAGGTTACCGAGACCGAGGGCCCGGAAGCTGTTATTCTGGAGCTGAACGTTGCTGCGGATGACATGGGCAAGGTAATCGGCAAGCAGGGTCGCATTGCCAAGGCAATCCGCTCTGTTGTAAAGGCAGCTACGGCACGGTCCGGCAAGCCTGTCTTTGTGGAGATTCAGTAAGAATAACAGGGCGGCGACGCCCTGTTTTCTTTTGTAATTGAGGTGGACACTATGCTGCACGCGTTTTTTCCAATCGGTGAAATCGTTAAGCCTCAGGGAATCCGGGGCGAAGTGAAAGTATTGCCTGATACTTCGTATCCTCAGCACATGGCAAAGCTTGCCGTGGTTTATCACAAGAACGGTGAGAATTATGATCCAATCAATGTGGAGAAAGCCCGTGTGCAGGACGGATGCCTGTACTATCAGCTGGAGGGAATTGACGACAGGAACAAGGCCGAGAGCTGGCGCGGGGTCATTCTGTTTGTGGATCGGGCTCATCATGTGCCGTTGGAAGAAGGAGAAAACTACATCGGGGATCTGGAGGGCTGCAAGGTCGTGACGGAAGACGGGACGAGTGTTGGTACGCTGGAGAGCATAATTCACCCCGCCGCACAGGATTTGTATACTGTGAAGACGGCCGATGAAAAGCATCTTGTTTTTCCCTCCGTGCCCGGGCTGATTCTTAACGCTGATCCCGCCAATGACCTCATTATGGTTTCAGCGAAGACGCTGTCGGAGGTATCTCTCCTTGAAGATTAAGATTCTGACGATTTTCCCGGAAATGTTCGAAAGCGTATTCGGCACCAGCATCCTGAAGCGCGCCCGGGAAGCGGGCCTGGTGGATATCGAGTGTATTGATATCCGTCCGTTCTCTGACCGTAAGCACAAGAATACGGATGATGCGCCCTTTGGCGGTGGTGCCGGCATGGTGATGCTGCCGCAGCCAATCGCGGACGCCATGAAATATGCCATGGGGGACGATTTCCATGGCAGACGCATTTTCCTCGGGCCTCGCGGCAAAACGCTGAACCAGGGTAAGGTGAAGGAGCTTTCTTCAGAGGATGAGCTGATTCTTCTTTGCGGTCATTATGAGGGTGTGGATCAGCGTGTCCTTGACAGATATATTGACGAGGAAGTGTCCATTGGCGATTATATCCTGACGGGCGGCGAGCTGGCGGCAATGGTGCTGGTGGATTCCGTCGCCAGACTGATTCCCGGTGTTCTCGGGTGCGAGGACAGCCCGGAAGAGGAGTCCTTCTCAGACGGCCTGCTGGAGTATCCTCAGTATACCCGGCCCCGTGTCTGGGAGGGGGAGGAAGTCCCAGAGGTTCTGCTGAACGGATATCACGCGAAAATCAACGAGTGGCGGCGGGAGCAGTCTCTGGAGGTCACATTAAAAATGCGACCGGATCTCCTTGAAACAGCGCCCCTTACCAAGAAAGACATGGCATATCTTCAGCATTTGCGGGAGGATGAATCATGTTCCTGAGGAAGCTGTTTGCGTGCTTGCTCCCCGTGCTGTTATCTGTCGGGGCCATGTTTCTTTGGCCGCTGTTGGGTACGATGGAGGTATGGGGCTGCGTGCTTCAGGGCATCATGTTGGGTCTGCTCCTGCTGTTTTGTTGGTTGATGACCGGCAGCTATCGGGTGCGGGGCGAGTTTTTATCGCTGATGATGATTCCGGCCGGTGTTCTGACCGTTGCCCTTTGCGGGCAGCTTGCCTACTACTTCGGCGTTGTGTCATGGCCTTTGCTGCAGCTGATTGCTGCGACCCGCGGCGAAACGCTGATTATCGAGGCTTGTGTCAGCACGTTCCTTTGGGGGATGTTGAGCAGTAAAAAATAAGAGCGGATAATCCGCTCTTTTCTTATGCAAGAAGTTGCTTACCTAATGATGCCATATAGCGCAGCTGCAGGGGAATAATTTCCCTCGGCATGGGGTTCAGCGCGTGTTCGAAGGCGAATGCATCCTGATAGTTGAGTTCTTTCAGCGTTTCAAGTACGCCGCACCAATCGATTTTCCCCTCCAGGGGCAGCAGATGGGCATCGTAATCGTTGCCGAAGTTGTCATCGATGTGCGTTGCGTGAAGATAAGGCGCCAGCAGCAGCAGGCTGTCACGCTGGTTCTGTCCGGAAAGATGGCCGTGCCCGGTATCCCAGCAGCAGCCTACCAGCGGGTCGTTCACATACGCCACAAAATCATGCAGCTGGCTGGCATCCGCGCAGAAACGGCGGGGAGTCAGATCCGGACGCTGAATCATGTTTTCTACTGCGATTCCGACTTGGAAACGATGAGCCAGTTCAATCAGCGGCTTAAGGTATTCATAGAAGAACGCACAATTCGTCTCAAAATCCCTGTTTTCGATTTCCGCGTTTTCGAACGGATGAATGACCATCCATTTCGCGCCCAGCATGGCGCTGCTGATCAGACAACGTTCTTCCAGCGTGCGCAGATGGGCTTTATCCAGCCTCTGATAACCCGCGGAATTGACGGATACGCAATGGGTCTGATCACAGGGAATGCCCGCTTTTTCGTCAGCCTCCGCCAGTTCTTTAATCTGATCCTGCCAGTTATCCTCATTCAGCAGGCCGTCAAACACCTTCCCGCCCTGCAGGCAGAAGTTCCAGACGCTCCAATCTACGGACTCGAAGCCCGCTTCCTTCAGCAGGAAAGGAATCGTACGAATGTCAATGCTGTTTTCCTTCAGAGTGGAAGGGTGCAAGATTGCAGTCGATGTTGACAGTTTCATCGTCTTATTTCTCCTTTTTGATGATTAAAAAGAGCGTCTTTCCATCTTTTCCATGCGGATTTCCTGGAAGAGTAGCGGTTATTATACAGCTGGGGAGTATTCACGGTGGGAACCGTAGAACGGTTTCGTACCACGTTCAGCACCAGGCCGATGCCACCGATGTTGGTTAGCATATTAGAGCCGCCATAGCTCAGGAAGGGAAGCGGAATACCTGTAACCGGCATCCGCCCCGTTGTCATTGCTATATTTTCAAAAACATGGAACAGCAGCATGGCGGTTACGCCGACTATGACCATCTGGTCAAACTTGTCTCTAGAAAAATAGGCCAGCCTCATCATATGAACAATGATGATAAAATACATAATCAGAATCAGGATGCATACCCGGAAGCCGAACGCCTCACCGATTGTGGCGAAAATGAAGTCCGTCCAATCCTCGGGAACATAGTTCAGCTGGCTGATGGATCCGTTGATGAAAGCGCCGATTCCGGAAAAGCCGCCGGAGCCGATGGCAATCTTGGAGTTTGTCACCTGCAAAACGCTGTCTGAGGAAGCGGAAGCGGGATCAACGAAGGACATGATTCGCGCCAGACGGTAGCTGTCCGGATTGAAAATCATGGCCAGCGCCAAAACTACCAAAACCAACGCAACGGCAACAACCGCCAGCGTCAGGGCACGTTTGATTCGCACGCCGCCGGTAAACAGCATAACGATATAAACGAAAATCATCACCAGAACGCTTCCCATTTCACCTGAAACGAGGCAAACTGCCGCGGGAAGACCAAGCATAAGGGCTTCGTAGACAAAAGCGCCCGGAGAAGCAAGCGGTTCATCCTCGTTTGCCAAATAATTGGCGTAGGATAGAATCAGGGCAAGCTTGATAAATTCCGACGGCTGAATTGTCAGACCCATGAACATATCCAGCCAAGCCTTCACGCCCGACGCTTTTGACATTAGGAAAACAACCACCAGGAACAGAACGCCGGCAACATAAAATATTGGGGTACCGTGGCGGAAGATGGTATACGGCAGATTGTACATTACATAGAGTACAATGATACCGGCTAAAAAGAAAATTGCCTGCTTCAGCGCGTTGGAAGACTGAATGATGTTTTTGAATACATTTGTCTCGGTGGAACCGACGGGATAGGTAGCAACCGCCACACAAATGACACCGAAGGCTGCCATGCTTAGTACAAGAAAAATCAAAAACCAGTCGCATTTGCCCTGATATCGTCTGTCTTCAGTCAAAAACGGTTCCTCCTTTCACGGATTCTTTGCAGAAAGCCAATCTTTCCATCTGATTCTTTACCCGATAATTTACCGGCAATCTGTAACGCGCATCGGGTAAGGTCTCCCTCTGACACAGCAAGCAGCGGGATATCCAGTACCTGCGACGCAACCGCTGGCGAATAGGCTTGTTTGCCTGATTGGGCCACAATCAAATAACGGTCACAGTCCCGGCTGAGAATATTCAGGGCTGATTCAGCCTTCCGAAGCGGCGAGTCTTCTGCGGCGGAGAGCATCAAAATCGTATCCGCAATGGTGGAGAAGAAAGCGGCTTCCGGCAGTTGGAAGGCAGGGGAGTCAAGGAGTATTACATCCGCCTGCTCACGAAGCTTTTTCATCATATTCCCGAAAGGCTTTTCGTAAGAAGATTGCCATTCAGCAATTTGCGGGCAGGAAAGAAGATGTACTTTCTCATCTACGCGCACAAGCGCCTCGGCAAGAGAACAATCCCCGGTTACGATGTCAGACCAATCATATACTACCTGATCTTGAACACCGAAGGCCAGATCCAGATCGCGGGCACGGCAGCAGCCGTCTATCGCGATGACCTTTTTTCCCATGGAAGAGAAGGCACGGGCCAATTCGGCTGTCAAAGTCGTTTTTCCAGCCCCGCCCTGACCTGACGCAAGCATAATCAGCATTTCTTTGAGTAGCTCCTTTGTTTACGGCGCGAGGGTATTCGGAAGCGGAAGGGTTGTGACGGTGCTGTCCAGCTCCCGGTATTCCATATACCAGTCAAGGAAGCTCCTGGCCGCGGTCGAGGCTAAGCCGCCGGAGTAGCCGTTAGGCACATAAACAGCCAAGACAATTTCAGGGTTTTCATAGGGAGCATAGCAAACGAACCATGCGTTGTTCTCCAGGTCGACGCGGGAGTTCTGAGCGGTTCCTGTTTTTCCGGCAAGTTCGTAGTCGGCAGTGGAGAAGTATTTACCGGCAGTACCGTCTTCATCTACTACGCCCTTCATCCCTCGCCAGATATACTGAATATAATCCGAAGCGCCATCAATAACGGTGTAGATGCTTGGCGTACACTGACGCAGCAGATCGCCATCGGGGGATGTGATGGAGTCAACCAACATCAAGTTGTAGACCGTGCCGCCATTGGCGATTGCCAGGACATACCGGGTTACGGCCGCAGGGGTCAGCAAAGTAATACCCTGTCCGATGGCGGTCATGATGGTCATTTCACCGCCCCACTTGATATCGTTCAGGTAGTTGTAGGCGTCCGTAATGTTGGAGGCCAAGTAGACCATATCGCGGGTCATGTTCAGCTCCTCCATCAGGATGGAGCGCATATGGGATACCCAGACGGACTGACCGTAATTCACAGCCATGTTCATCAGCCGGATGCAACAAGAGGAAAGACGGTCGTTATCGTAGGTGATGCCGTACTTGGCACCGACCTTTGTATAGAAGCTCTTGAGTGAGTTGAAAACGATAATGGCACGGGATGTATCCTGATCCTGTTCTGCGACAGGCTTGGTGGTATCGTACAGAGAGTTCTGATTGCCGACGATACTGCGCAGTTCGCCCTTTACCTCAAGGCCGGTCTTTGTTGTAAGCCCCAGCAGGGACGCGTATTTATAAAGCCTGTCTTCGCCAAGACGGAAGCCCAGGGTGTAAAAGAAATAGTTGCAGGAGTTCTGCAACCCCTCGACTATGGTCTGGTTTTGATGCTTTGCGAGACGGGTTGCGTTGCCTGCCCAGCATTGAGGCGCGGAGGCGTAGTCCGCAGTACTGGTCAGGTGAGCGGTAAACTTGCCCGCGTCGGAAATGGTCTCGTACGGGCTTAATTCTCCCTCGCATAGGGCTGCGAGGGCAGTACACATTTTGAAAATGGATCCGGGTGCTCCGCGAAGGTGAATGTTATTGTTACGAAGCAAGCCGCGGTTGTCGGCGTTGATTGCCATGGCGGATTTGCCGCCCGCGACCATCGCGTTCAAGTCATAATTCGGTAGCGAGGCCATTGCCAGCACACGACCTTCCAGATCCGCAACCATCATGGCGCCGGAGTTAGCAAGGCTGATAGGGTACTTCGCCCAGTTCCGAGAAAGAATTTCTTCTTTGTTATCTTCTATCCAGTTATCGCTTGTCAGCAATTGCTCTTCTTTGATGCGGATGGAGTCGATTGCTTCGCCCAACGCGTCCTCGGCAGCCTGCTGATAATTCATATTGATGGTCAGCTTTACATTGTTGCCATCGGTAGGCTCGACATATTCCAGTTCGTTGACAATGGAGCCTTGGTTGTTTTTTTCCACAACCCGGTAGCCGGAACGTGTGGAGGTGTTCTGGGTCAGCCAGTCCTCCATGGCGTATTCGATGCCGTCAATGCCGATTTTATCGGCCAGCTTGTAGCCCAGCGGCTTCAGTGTATCGGACCAGTAGGAGTAGGACGTGATAGCGCCTGTGTAACCGATTACCTGCGCGGCAAGGGTACCCTTGGGATAAACACGACGGGTACCGATTTCCACGCCCATGCCATTGAGCTGCATGCTTTTGGCCTCAATCTCCATAACGGTTTCGAAGGAAACGTTGCTGGCGATAGTGATAGGCTGGGAGTTGAACAGGTTCATCTGCATTTCTGAATAGACAGCCATGATTTTGAGCATCATGTCTTCATCCAGCGTCATGTCTGTCATGCGATAGCGCTCTTTCAGCATATCGATGCAGCTTTGCGCCGTCGCGTATTTTGAGGCGGTCAGGTAATGGTTGTTGCGCCACTGCTTTTCACGGGTCTCCAGGACGGACTCACTGACACCGGAGCCGAAGTTGAATCGCCATTCCCCGGTCTCCGGATCGCGCTCAATCACGCTTTCCACGCAAAGGGAACCACCGTTTTCCTCAATGATCCTGATGGTATCCATAATCGATTGTGTGAACGCCGCGTATTCGGATTTGCTGTTTTGGGAGCCGTCCCGGTAGAAAGTAATATTGTAAACCAGCTCGTCCTGTGCCAGAATGACAGACTCGGCATCTGTAATCATGCCGCGGCTACCGCGCAGGGTGATGGTCATGGATTTTTTCGCGTTTGCCTGTTCGGAATAGCTTTCGTTGTTTACCAGCTGAAGGTCTACGAGACCGAAGGCAAGATAAAGGAACATGAGTGCGGCAATAGCGATACAAATCCAAAAACGCACGGGAAAATTATAAGCACCCGGTACTTTTTTTCTATCCCGCATGTGAATTCATGCTCCTTTCTTTTCTAATATGTTCTTTCAATTGTGAGCCTCTCACCGTATGTAATCACTGGCGTGAAGACGACGTTTGGGCAGCTTGCGAATGCCCAAAATCTTGCGGGCGGCAATCATCAAAACAACGGTGATTGCTACTGTGTAAATCACGGTCATGATAACGCGACTGGCGCGCCAGAAAGTGGGCGGAACATCGTTCAGCCATTCGTACGCCACAAAAATCAATTCGGACACAGTTGTCATCAGAGCGGCGCACAGCACTGTGCGCAATCCGCCCGGCAGGTGCTTGCGCTTCCGCTGGAGAGTTCTGCGGCGCTCCAAATCCCGCTCCGACTTATCCGCGAAAAAGGTGCCGCCGAGCACGCCGAGAATCGGGTACAGGGCCAGGTACAGATAGCTCAGGCTTGGGCTCATGGCTTCCATCAGGACGCCCATGACGCAGGCAACGATAAAACCGATATGCTTGCCGCACGCGACCTCCATGATGGCGATGCCCGCAATCAGGCCGTTCGCGCAAATGCCTCCGATGGGAAGCAGGGGCAGTACACACACGTGAATCAGGTAAAACAGAATTGTCAGAAGACCGACCTTGATAGCTTTCTTCAGCATGGGGTCAATCCTCCTCCAGCGTCAAGACGGACGGGTCGAAGGTGGGTGTGGGGGAAGGAGAAGGCACAGGCGTGATAATGCTGAATACAGGCACGGGTGTTGTATCATCTGTTCCCGGTACATGGTAACTGAACTGCTCTGTTACCTCCGGTGCGGGGGTAGGCGTAGGCGCTGCTCCTTCCGGCGCAGGCGTTTCGTCTATGCCCGGGGTTGGCATCGGTTCGTCATCGGGAACGGGGGAAGGCGTGGCTTCCAGGTAAATCACATCATCGCCGATATGAATGGTGGGAATCGGACGCTCCGGCGCGACTGTGGCGAAATCGGAGGAATAGGACGTATTGGAACGGGCGGAAACTGATTCCGCCACAGGGCGGTACCGATAGACTATCACGTATTCGATATGTTGGAAGTCCGCCTTCGGCTCAACCACAATGTACTGCTTATTCTGGTCCATGCTGCGGGTACTTTCCACTACTGTACCCACAGGAATGCCCTTGGGGATGGTCAATGAAACACCGGAAGTGATAACCGTGTCACCGGGACGCGGAATGGTAGAATAGGAGAGGTAGTACATCCGACACATGAAATCGCCGTCCATGCCGTACGTTCCACGGACAGTACCCTGGTCGCGGCTGCTCTCAATCAGGCAGGGAATGCTCGCCTCGGAATCGATGATGGTACGAACCTTCGCGGTGGTGGCCGTAACGTCATAGGTTACCCCCACCATGGCACCGGACGTTGTGACGGCCATGAAGTCTTCGATGCCGTCATTGGAACCCTTATCGATGGTAAAGACGGAGAAATAGTTGTTGCTGTCCCGGCCGATGACGGAACACACGATGGGGTTCATATCGGAGTTGGAACTGATTTCGCCCAGCAGGTCCTCATAACTGTTTAATTCGTCCTGCAGGTAATCAGCTCGCAGCGCCTGATAGACAAGCTCCTCGTTTTCGGCCTTGATTCTGTTGTATTCCTTTTCAATGTTGAAGTGAAGCTTGATATCATAGAAAAAGGACGACACGGCGTCCGTTACCGAGGCGAACGCGCTCTGTACAGGCGTTACAACGCGCTGCAAAAGATGCTCAGGCGCGTATAGTATGTTAATTCCCGTGACACGCGCAGCAAGCATAATGAGAACAAAAGCAAGTGCAGCAAAAACAAGCACCCAGCGAAGAACCTTGTGATTACTTGTCGATTCACTGGATTTCTTATTTTGAGGGTTTGGATTCTTCTTTTGTCTTTTTTCCTGATTGCCCAAGACAGAGGCCTCCGTTCCGTTAATTACGCATCCTCAAGAAGGAAAGGCTGACGGCCCAAATCCGTCAATTCGTTGATGTTTTCGATGATATAGCCGAGTCCGCGAATCGCGCTGTCGGTCGGCTCCGCATCGGTCAGAACCTGAAGTCCCAAATTGGAGGCGATAAACTGATCGAAACCGTACAGCTGGGAAGAACCGCCGGTCAGGTGGATGCCGTTGCACATAATATCTGCGGATAGTTCCGGGGGAGTGCGCTCCAGCACCCATTTGATAGCGGAGAGAATGGCCTGACAAGGCTCGCTCAAGGCTTCTTGCAGTTGGGTGGAGGTTACTTCCGCAGTGGTAGGAAGCCCGGTGAGCATTTCGCGGCCGCGAATCATGACGCTGCGCCCGGTCTGAACGGGAAGCGCCGCGCCCAAGTCAATCTTCAGTTCCTCGGCAATTCGGTCGCCGATGCTGATGTTCAGCTCTTGCGCCACCATGTGTCGTATCGCTTCATTCATTTTATCGCCGCCCACACGTACGGAGCGGGAAATCACGGTGCCACCGTAGGAGATAACCGCGATATCGGTCGTCCCCGCGCCCACATCGATAATCATGGAGCCGGTGGGCTCGAAGACCGGCAGGTTGGCGCCCAGCGCGGAGGCATATGCCTTATCAACCAGGTAAATCTTCTTTTTGTTCCCTCCGCCGCGAATGACCGCGTCTTTCAGCGCTCGGCGTTCGATGGGGGATAGGCTGCCGGGGTATGTCACATACACCGCGGGACGGCCCAGCACGGAATAACTGATGGAATTGGTGACAAAATATCGGAGAATTTCAACCGTGGAATCAAAATCAGTTATGA
>JAZUDA010000382.1:0-3157 GCA_045639455.1 Clostridia bacterium
CACTTTTCAGGCGGATAGGTGGGCTGCGCAACGGCCAGTGCCGCGTCCAGCTTGGGAAGAACCAGGGCATCGCTCTCATCCGCCACAAAATGCACCATACCCCGGCACCAGCCGGCGGTACCCTGCACCTCGGGGTGATCCTTCTCCCCCACCAGAATGACATCCGGAAGAGAATTATCAGCCACAATCCGGTGAAGACGTTCCACAAAAGGACATGTCAGATCCCGTACATCAGCCGATCGCGCCTGCAGCGACTCCAATTCGGCCCGGGAAACCCCGTGGCTGCGAATCAGCACCGTGCCTGTCGCTTCGCCCGCGTCATGAATCACGCGAAGCCCCAAGCGGGACAAACGTTGAACCTCTTGCGGGTTGTGAATCAGCTCTCCCAGGGAAACGACCTCCGCCTCGGCACCGCACAGTGCCTCCGCGGCATCCACCGCTCTGGAAACGCCCATGCAGAAGCCTGCATAGTCGGCAACTCTGACCGTCATGGTTCCTTCTTTCGTAAAGTTGACCAAAATTAAGTGTTCGACATCTGATGAAAAATTCCTGCTTGTTTTTTATATTTTTTTTATTTTTCTTTTGTCATCGGAATCATTTCATCACGGTATACGTCAATTATTCGCCGGGTAGCCTTCTCGCATGCCTCTTTGTCGATTCCGTTTTCCGCCAAATCCTTCAAATCGAAGGGATTGCCGATGAAAACGCGGTTCATATGGAAGAAGCGAAGCTTGCCCTCAATCAGCACCGGCTGAAGCGGCGCGTTCCCCCGCAGGGCCAACAGTGCGGTTCCGCTTTCGATTTGCTCCATCACCGTGGTGTGATGGCGGGTGCCCTCCGGGAAAATGCCCAAGATCTCCCCCTGCCGCAGCGTCTGCATACAGCGGCGCATCGCCGTCATATCCGAATTGCCCCGGTCAACCGGGATGGCACCCAGTCCTCTCAGGATTTTACCCGCCAGCTTACCCTGAAAAAGCTCCTTCTTGGCCAGGAAGGTCACTTGACGTTTCTTATACAGCACCGCCAGCAACGCGGGATCCATAAAGCTGTGATGATTGCAGATTAACACAATCGGGCCTTCTCGCAACAGTTTTTCCCTGCCGTATACCTTGAACGGGGCCAGCACGTGCAGCAGTACATTGACCGTGCCGCGCGCAAAAGCATAGCTCTTACTCATTTTTTTGTCCATAGACGGCCTCCGTCAGTTCCAGAATCCTGTCCACGGTCTGCTGAATATCCAAATGGGTGGTGTCCACCACAATCGCGTCATCGGCACAGCGAAGAGGATCTACCTCGCGAGTGGAATCCTGCTCGTCACGCTGCTTCAGTTCCAGCAACACCTGCTCATAATCCGCGGACATCCCTTTCTCAATCAGCTCCCGGTAGCGTCTGCGGGCGCGTTCCTCTGCCGCGGCAGTAAGGAAGATTTTCACAGGCGCGTCCACCAACACCTTGGTGCCGATATCACGGCCATCTACAATCATGCTGGTCTCCCGGCTCAGTTCCCGCTGAAGCGCCACCATTTTTTCGCGTACCTTTCTGTAACGGGACACGCAGGAGGCTGCCATGGATACTTTCTGGGTTCGGATCAGACCGGTCACATCCTCATCACCCAGCCACGTCTGCTGAGCGCCGTCCCGGTAGGTAACCCGGACCTGAATATCGCCCAGCATTCCCACCACACGGTCTTCATCCTCCGCGCCGCCGTGACGCAGCGCGTACAGCCCGATAGCACGGTACATGGCGCCGGTATCCAGGTGCAGGATATCCAGCTTCTTCGCCACCAAATCCGCGATAGAGGATTTTCCGGCACCGACAGGACCATCCAGCGCGATGGTAATACGCATCACCAATACCTCCTTGCCCGAAGAAACAGCATTACAGAAGTTCCTTTACATATTCGCCGAACTTCCGATAGTCATCCACCTTGATAAAACGGAAGTCGCTGGTAAACAAGTCGTAATCCCCGCCGCCGGGGGTATAGTCATCGCCGCAATAGACTACCTCGGACACGTCGTAGCCGTGCTTCTTGCAGTACTGCGCCAGCGCGTAGCTCTTTTTATACGGAGCGGGCGCCATATCGAAGGAGGAAGAACCGCCGATGAACACCGTGAACTCGGGGAACAGGTCGATTACATCCTGATACATCGGACGGCGCTTGCTGCGATCGGGGTCGAAAACCAGCTTATCCTCAATTTTTGCTTCCGTGCCCAGAATGGGGAATGTAACACAGCCGGAGGCATGGAATTCGATAGACTTACCCGCGTAGGTGTGCAGGTTGTACTTATCACGCAGCTGTTCCACTGCCCTCGCGGCACGCTCCTCATCAATGGTCACATGAACTCTTTCGTCCTCTACCAAGCCCTTTTCCGGGTCGAACAGATACGTTTCCATGCCGTAGTTGCCGATGATATCCAGCGGATATTCGCCCATCTGGCGGTAGATACGCAGGGCTGCTCCGGCGCCCACCATCACGAGGTGATACTTTTCCGCCAGCCTGTCCAGCACGGCCCGGTTTTCATCAGCCAGGGGCGTGCGGTGCTGGGTCAGTGTACCGTCCAGATCCATTGCAACCAAACGAATCTTGCTCATTGCTTGTAAACTTCCTTTTATTTATTGGCGTAGGATTCCGCGTCTTCCGGCAGTTCTTTTTTCTTCAGGCGGCGGCGGATAAAGCACTGCACAATATCCAGTAATACCGCGAAGAGCGGAACACCGAATACCATGCCGGCAAAGCCGAACAGCCCGCCGAAGAGCAGAATTGAGAAAATCACGCAGAAGCTGGAAATACCAATCGAGTCACCGAGGATACGGGGGCCGATGATATTGCCGTCCAACTGCTGGAGAATAATGATGAAAATCACGAAATACAAACACTTGATAGGGTCGTTCAGCAAAATCAGCAGCGCGCTGGGAATCGCACCGATGAAGGGGCCGAAGAAGGGAACAATGTTGGTCACGCCCACAATCACGCTAACCAGCAGCGTATAGGGCATTTTCATCAGCGACAGGCACAGGAAGCACAGCACACCGATAATCAACGAGTCCAAAATCTTTCCCGTTACAAAGCCGTTGAACACCTTATGGGTAAACTTGCCGCGGGCGATATACCGCTCTGCCCGTTCTTTTTTGAACAGTGCATAGACCACTTTTTTCG
>JAZUDA010000383.1:0-3038 GCA_045639455.1 Clostridia bacterium
TGTTCCCCGAGTTGAGCTGACTTCCATAAAATAACGTCTGACCGAACGGTCAGGCGTGTTTATTTTTTTCTTCCAGGCGTTCACGCAGAACTTCCATCGCAGTGATTTTTTCCGGCGTGTAAAGCATATACCAACGCTCTCCTTGACAGTCAATACGAAGATACTTCCCGCTTACCATCCAAGTTACACTATCGGGGGCGATGGGATCATCAGGGAAGGCCTCCCGTACATTGCGCATGGCAAGAATCCGGTTTGTTTCGATGTACATATGAAACTGGTGCTCGTTCAATTCCTCAAAAAAGGCTCTTTTCATCGTGTTCGTTTCCTTTCTGCTTTCCGTATGTCATCATAGCGCAGAAGCGCCCGGTTGTCAATTGCAAGAATATGAGAAACGTGATATCATATAGCCGAATAATGCATCGGAGGTTTTTCAATGGAGCAAGAGCAGTATGTTGTGCGGCAAATTTCGACCGGCAAAGGCGGTATCGCCTGCTCTGAAAAGGCAGGAAAGACGAAAGTACTTTTCCTGAAAAAAGACCTGTCCGTGATGAAAACTCCCCGTTGGATTTCCAACCAAGACCTTGCCAAAGTGCCTCCTGTTGAGCTTACCTCCCATGCCCTGAGGGCATATGTGCGTGGAGAACATTCCTGTGCCGAATTACTCGCACAATCGTGTGTATGGGATAATATCGTCTGGCCTGATTTTGACTGCATTACCCCGGGTGATATCAGCGCGCTGCTGGAGAAAATAAGTGGAAGTTCGCCCTCTCAGGAAGTGCTTGAAAAAGAGAGCCTTGTTTTTTCCCATCTTTTGGGAGAAGCGTTTCAAGGGGAATTCCTTCAATGGATGACAGACCGTGCAAACGATGGGAAAAACATCATAGTCCCCGCGGACAGTACAGAACTGCTGGACGTACTGATTTATGAAATCAAGAAGGCCGCTTTTCTTGCCTCCCCCGGCGATGTACCCGCAAAAATTCTACCCCAGGCGGACGACGTTCATCGCGCCGTCTGGATCATGAGCCAAGGCGGCAACCTGTCCGGAACGTGTACCCTGCTGTGCTGCCGTCACGCGATGCCGCTGCTTCGGGCGAATAATTACGCACTGCTCTCCGATAAAGAATGGATGCCATTCTATACCGCGTCGGTGCAGTTCCTGTACAATCACAATGATCCGTTAGGCCTGAATGAGGTTGCCTATGCCCCGTATGAGGACAAATGCCCTTTGGCAGGCGACTGGTCCGCGTCCTATGACGCCCTGATAAAGCTCTACGAGCTGGACAAGACCAGATGGGACTATGCTAACACGCTGGGATACATCTGCTACTACGGACGGAATACCGATTCCAACCCCAACTACAAGGAAGCCAGAAAATGGTTTTCCATCGGTGCCGCGGCCGGCTGCTTCGAAAGCATGTACAAGCTGGGCGATATGCTGGCGAAGGGGCTCGGTGGCAAAAAAGATGAGCAGAAGGCAATGAGCCTTTATACCGCCGTCTATGTGGAAACAATGGATCGTTTCGAAAACGGCGAAAGAGACGGCAAGTTCGCCGACGCGGCAATTCGGATCGGCAATGCGTTCCGGGACGGGCTTGTTTCTCCGCCCTTACCTGAATTGGCTATGGAGTTTTACATGCAGGCTGCGTTCGCGCTTCGCCTGCGGGAATCCTACAATGAAACGGGCGACAAGTCCGTAAAGAAGAGGCTGATTCAGAGCATTTCCTCAACCGCCGCCCAATTGCCGCCTGTAAACGATGACACCGTCTTCGGCATTCATGTGGGTAAGGTGGCAATGCCGCTGTTGATGCATAATTACCGGGTGACCTTTTCGGTAGAGGTCAATGACGAAGGCGATATGAGGATGATTTTCCGGCGGATTGCCAAGGAAGAGCAGCTGGAGCCCGGCACTATTGTCTGGTCCATCGCGCCGGCGCGTTGGTGCGCCACGCTGCGGTATGTCACACTGTATGGTCACGATACCAGATATATTTGGCTGAAGAATCCCGGAAAAGACGTGGAATGCGATTCCTACGATTACGATGAGGAGAATGAAAAGCATTGTTTCTACCTGGACGGTGAGCCGGTGTGTACGTTGACGGGCGGCTTCTATTTTATTAACATTGAGGACCTGCAGGATCCCATGTGCGCAATTGAGGAGCCGCTTCACCTGGAAACGATTGAACCGTAACATCAAAACAGCGTTGAGGAAGGAAGAACCTTCTTCAACGCTGTTCTTTTGCCGCTTAATCACCAAAGAGACTGCCACCGATAAACTCCCGAATCAGGGAATTCAACGGAACATAGGGGCAGTGGAAGGCGGGCAGCAGGGACATTGCCTCAGCAAGAGGTGCAAGGCCATGGGATACCATGAATTCCACGGTCAGCTCTGCATCGTATTCCGGCAACTTTCTCAGTTTTCCTGTCAAGGCACAGAGTTCGTAGTCGTGGAAAGAATCAATCGTCACATCGGCGTATTTCTGATATGGCGCGATATGCGTCTCCTCCCCCCTATCGACGCCTTCGGCGCGTTCTACCGTATCCCTCAAAGAATGTCCGCGTGTACGGTAATCGCGCAAAAGCCTTCTGGCAACACGAAGCATCTGGGGCGTAACAAGCTGATCCTGAGGGGTAATAATTCTTGTGGCGGGCGCTACGTAGACACCCGTTGATCTGTCATGAATCGGCTCCAAAAGAAGCGGATTCAGCATATGAATACCCTCAACGATAATGATGGCCTCCCGGCTGCCCTCCACGGGAACAGTATGGGAAACGTGGCCGGCGGCATAATCAAACACGGGGATTTGCGCCGTTTCGCCGCGAGACAGCGTATCAATAGCATCCCATAAACGTTCCCGGTTCACATAATACGGCGATTCCCAGTCATTGTCAGCCTCTGCAGGCGCCTCATCATCAGAGAAGAAAAAGTTATCCATGCCCAGCTGAATGACCTTGACGCCCAGGGTTTCAAGGGACATTTTCAGCCGTTTCGCCGTGGTGGTCTTGGCGGAGCCAGAGGGCCCGGGCAGCGCCACCAGGGG
>JAZUDA010000384.1:0-4232 GCA_045639455.1 Clostridia bacterium
GCCTTGTCTTCCTAAGCCCGCTTGGCCTCCGACTTAGGGAACGTAGCAGTCTACGCCCTCTACGAAAGAAAGCTTGGCCGCGCCGCCCATATCATAACGCTGCCAGTTGCGGGCACGGGCACTGCCCTCGCCCCAGTACTCCTTCATGTAGCTGCCGTTGACCATCACCTTGTTGGTAGGGCTTTCATCGAAGCGGCTGAAGTAGCGGCCCAGCATACAGAAATCGCAGCCCATCGCCAGCGCCAGCGTAATGTGATAGTCCATTACGATGCCGCCATCGGAGCAAATCGGGATATAGACGCCGGTTTCCTTGAAGTACTCGTCACGGGCCTTAGCGACTTCAATCACAGCCGTAGCCTGACCGCGGCCGATACCCTTGGTTTCGCGGGTGATACAGATGGAACCGCCGCCGATACCAATCTTGATGAAATCAGCACCCGCCTCGGCAAGGAAGCGGAAACCGTCCGCGTCCACCACATTACCCGCGCCAACCTTCACGGTGTCGCCGTATTTTTCGCGTACAAAGGCCAGCGTGCGGCGCTGCCACTCGGTAAAGCCTTCGCTGGAGTCAATGCACAGCACGTCCGCGCCGGCCTCCACCAGGGCGGGAACACGCTCCTCGTAGTCGCGGGTATTGATACCGGCGCCGACCACATAGCGCTTATGCTCGTCCAGAAGCTCGGTGGGATTTTCCTTATGCTGATCGTAGTCCTTGCGGAAGACGAAGCCCACAAGATGGCCTTCCGTGTCCACAATGGGAAGGGAATTCAATTTATGCTCCCAAATGATATCGTTGGCAATCTTGAGGGAAGTGCCTTCGGGAGCAGTAATCAGCTTATCCAGGGGGGTCATGAAAGAGGACACCTTTTCGTCCATGGACATGCGGCTGGGACGGTAGTCACGGCTGGTGACGATACCGCACAGCTTGCCGGTGGGCGTGCCGTCCTCGGTCACGGCAATGGTGGAATGGCCCAGCTTTTCCTTCAGCGCGATGACCTCCGCCATCGTCTGGTCAGGCCGGATATTGGAATCGGAAAGAACGAAACCGGATTTGTACTTCTTGACCCGGCGAACCATCTCCGCCTCATCATGAATGGACTGGCTGCCGTAGATAAAAGAAACGCCGCCTTCCTTGGCCAGTGCGATCGCCATGCGATCGTCGGAAACAGCCTGCATAATGGCGGAAACCATGGGAATATTCATGCTGATGGCAGGTTCCTCCTGACCCTTGCGGTACTTGACCAAAGGAGTCTTCAGCGATACATTGGCAGGAATGCAGTCCGCACCGGAATAACCGGGGACAAGCAGGTACTCACCGAAAGTGTGAGAAGGTTCCGGATAATAGTAAGCCATGTCAATTCCCTCCACTTCATACAAACCCCCAATAGGGTTAAGACATTATAATGTACGAAACAGTTCTTGTCAACACGGCATCGAATATTGTATAATAAAAAGGTAAATATTATTTCGGAGGCTTTCGCAATGGCTCAGGAACCCAAGACGATGGTTCGCGACCTGACAAGCGGCAATGTAACGAAGCTGCTGCTGCAGTTCGCCTTTCCCCTACTGATATCCAACTCGCTTCAGGCCATTTATAACCTGGTCGACATGATTGTGGTCGGCCAGTATATCGGCGGCAGCGGCATGAGCGCCGTCAGCATCGGCGGTGATATCCTGCACCTGCTGACTTTCGTGGCGATGGGCTTCTCCTCCGCGGGTCAGGTAATCGTAGCACGGCTCGTTGGCTGCGGAAAGCAGGACGAGCTGAAGCATACCATCGGAACCATGTTCTCCTTTCTGCTCATCGTCAGTGTCATCATTGCCGGGCTGTGTTTCGGCCTGCGGGATAACATTCTCGGCTGGCTGAACACCCCCACGGAAAGCTACGCCTATACGATGGACTATACCGTCACCTGCATTTTCGGCCTGGTGTTCATCTATGGCTATAACATCGTTTCCGCCATTCTTCGCGGTATGGGCGACAGCAAGCGGCCCTTCATCTTCATCGCCATCGCGGCCGTCTTGAACATCGTTCTGGATATCGTCTTTGTCTGCTTCCTGAATATGGAGGTTTTCGGTGCGGCCCTTGCCACCGTCATCGGCCAGGGTGTCAGCTTCGTTGTCAGCATCGTTTATCTGATTCTGCATAAGGAAAGCTTCGGGTTCGACTTTAAGCCGGCCAGTTTCCGGATTGATGGGCCCAGCCTGAAAAAGCTGGTGGCCCTGGGTGTCCCTATGGCGTTCCAGAGCGCGGCGGTCTTTTTCTCCAAGATTGTGCTGTCTGCCTGGATCAATATGTCCGGCGTTGTATTCTCGGCCCTGGGCGGTGTGTACAACAAGGTCAATACCATGGCCGCCGTTGTATCCAACAGCTTCACCACTGCCGGCAGCAGCATGGTCGGGCAGAACCTGGGCGCGGGCAAGCACGAGCGCGTTCCCCGTATTCTCCGCACCGTTCTGTTCAGCGGACTGCTGATTACGGTATTCGGTTCCGTTTTCATGCTGTTCTTCTCCGATACCGTGTTCCGTATGTTTACCTCTGACGAGGCCGTTCTTGCCGAGGTTGGCATTCTTGTAATCCCGATTATTCTGAATTTCTTCGGCTGTGCCACCCGTTCCATGGCCTTCAGCCTGATTAACGGCAGCGGTAATACGAAGCTGAACCTGGCCGTAGCCATTCTGGACGGGCTAATCAGCCGCATGGGCTTTGCCGCCCTGCTGGGCTTCGCATGCGGCCTGGGCTGCCTCGGCTTCTGGTACGGTGACGTGGTGGCGGGCTTTGTGCCTTTCATCATCGGTTCCACCTTCTACCTTTCCGGTCGCTGGAAGAACGCAAAAGAGAAGCAGCAGGAAGAATAAGCCTGCCGCTGAGAAAAAAGTCTATGAAAGGCCCGGCCTTCGCGCCGGGTTTTTTATGTTGTGAGATTGAGCCAACGAAGCTGCGATTGAGAGAATTGATCGTCTCCGTCCTGACAGCGGACGCACCAGGCGAAGCGGTATCCCCGTGACTTTTCCTCCCCCATTACATAAACGCCTTGCTCAGGCTGCTCCGTCAGCCTCGGCTCTCCCCGGGAAATATCAACGGTAAACTGACGCAAAGGCATTTTCAACCCCAGACCTGTACATTTGATGAAGCTTTCTTTCAATGTCCAAAGCCTGAAAAATGCGTCCAGCCGTTGATTTTCATCCGGGATTCCGTCAAGATAGCTGGACTCCTCTTTGGCAAAAAAGCGATTAGCGATGTGGGTATCAAAAGGACGAAGCTGCTCTGTATCACAGCCAACAGTACGGTCTGAAAGAGCGCAAAAAACGACATTTCCAGAGTGGGAAAGGTTGAAGTGAAGATTCCCATCCGCGAAATCCGGCTTTCCGTTTTCATCGACAAGAATAGTGTGGCGTGAAAAGTCAAGCTTCATTTCATCGCAGGCACGAATGAGCAGCACCTCCGCTCCAACGCAGAGGCACCTGTCCTTTTCAAAACGGTACTGATCCGCCTTGCTTTGCCGCTCCACCGAGACAAGACGGTATGCCTTCCGGTAAGCGGAACAATCTGTCAGAAAAGGCGTGATATCCGCCGCGAACATGGTAACCCAGCTCATACATATCCCCCGATAAACTAAGTACGGTATATTATACTTGATGCGGGAAAGAATTGCAAATGGCGATTCTTTCCGATACTGCTTTAGCATGGCCGACAACACTTTCGCGCTTTCCAAGAACGCGACGCAGGGCGAAGTCCTACGGCAGACCTTCCTGCACGAACTGACGCATATGGCAGAGAAGAGTGATCTGTACGGCGACCTGATGGTTTCCATGCTGACGCTGAAGTACGGCGACGACTACGCCAACAGCGACCAGTACAAGGCTGACTTCGGCTCCATGCGCGAACTGTATGCCAAGAACGGTGAAAATCTGACCGACACCGAGGTCAACGAGGAGCTGACCGCTGAAGCTGCGTGGGGCATCCTGTTCCCGACGCTGGAGGACGCGCAGAAGCTGACCGAGAAGAACCCCGGTCTTGTGAGCAGGATTCTCAACTGGATCGAGGATATGCTGAACCGGGTGCGCGGCATCAACGACCCTGAGGTCGACCGGCTGAAGCAGGCGAGGGAACTGTACAGGAAGTGCCTGGAGACGGCGGAGCAGAATAACGAGAAACAGGATGGAATCAAATACAGCCTCAAGCAGACCGACGGAATGACATGGGAACAGCAGATGAACGCACTGTTCTC
>JAZUDA010000385.1:0-2640 GCA_045639455.1 Clostridia bacterium
TGGCGCCCGTAATGTCCATCTTGTTCACATAGGCCATACGGGGGACCTTATAGGTCTCAGCCTGCTTCCACACGGTCTCGGACTGGGGCTCAACGCCGCCCTTGGCGCAGAAGACGAGAACAGCGCCGTCCAGTACGCGCAGGGAACGCTCTACCTCAACGGTAAAGTCCACATGGCCGGGAGTGTCGATGATGTTGATTCGGTAAGTACGGTTGCGGTTGTCGGGCTGCAGCGGATCGTGCCACAGGCAGGTGGTAGCAGCGGAGGTGATGGTGATACCACGCTCCTGCTCCTGTACCATCCAGTCCATGGTGGCAGTACCGTCATGAGTCTCGCCAATCTTGTGCGTCTTACCGGTGTAGAACAGAATACGTTCGGTGGTGGTGGTTTTACCGGCGTCGATGTGCGCCATAATACCGATGTTACGGATGAGATCAAGAGAATGGCTACGCGGCATAAGTCTTTTTGCTCCTTTTTCTCAATTGGACAATGAGAGGAACCCGGTGTATTACCAACGGTAATGAGCGAAAGCCTTGTTGGCCTCGGCCATACGATGCATTTCTTCCTTACGGCGTACAGCGTTGCCGGTGTTGTTCATGGCATCCAGCAATTCGCCGGCCAGGCGCTCGGCCATGGTCTTCTCGCCACGGGTGCGGGAGAACTCTACCAGCCAGCGCAGCGCCAGTGTCTGACGACGCTCGGGACGAATCTCCATAGGAACCTGGTAAGTGGCACCGCCAACGCGGCGAGCCTTTACTTCCAGCTGGGGGGCGATGTTGGCCAGAGCGGCATTGAACACTTCAACAGCGTCCTTACCGGTCTTCTCGGCTACAGTGCGGAAAGCGGCATAGCAGGCTTCCTGAGCCACGCCACGCTTGCCATCCAGCATAATCTGGTTGATCAGCTTGGTTACGACTGTCGTCCCGTATACGGGATCCGGCAGTACCTCACGCTTCGGAATAAATCCACGACGAGGCATGTGATTCCCTCCTTCATTCTGACGCCGGAGCGATTCCTGCTGTTGTTTCCCTTTTGAACTCGCACACCGCGCAAGTCAGCATCATGCGCGCTTACTGATAAGAAAGGGTTCCGTAAGAGCACTCCCGTCGGTCCTCTGCCGACGTTCCATGAACGGCAGGGGAATCCGGGGCCCTTGAAAAACCTTCGGTGGGGGAAACGGGAAACCGGTTCGGCGTTAAAAAAATTTTACTTCTTGGGCCGCTTGGCACCGTACTTGGAACGGGCCTGCATACGCTTTGCGACACCGGCGGTATCCAGAGCGCCACGGATGATGTGGTAACGAACACCGGGCAGGTCACGGACACGGCCGCCGCGGATCAGCACAACGCTGTGCTCCTGCAGGTTATGGCCAATGCCGGGAATGTAGCAAGTACCTTCAATCTGGTTGGTCAGACGAATTCTTGCAATTTTACGCAGAGCAGAGTTAGGCTTCTTGGGCGTCGTGGTCTTAACGCTCAGACATACGCCACGCTTCTGCGGACAGCCCTGAAGAATGGGGGCCGTAGACTTGGTGACTCCCTTTTCGCGACCCTTGCGGATCAGCTGATTGGTCGTGGGCATGAAAGCACCTCCTGAGTAAAGTAAAGAGATATATCTATAAACCTCAGCAACCCTCTGAGGAGTATAGCAAAGTAATGGCGGGATTTAACCCCGCAGGATGGCGGCGGCCGCGGTCCCAATCTCGATACCGCAGGCGGTTCCCAGCTCCGCCATGGTGGGCACACGCACCACGCGTACATCTGCCTTCGCGCAGGCAGCGGTGATACGGCGATAGATGAATTCGTCGGCATCTTCCGCGACGAAGGCGGTTTCTACTGTACCCTCGGCCAGCGCGCGCAGCAGCTGCTTGGTGCCGCCGACTTTACGTTCGGCGTTCTTCAGAGCGTCCAGCATAATCAATGCCCTCCTCACGTGAATGATACCCCGGCGGACAGATATCCGCACATCAGAAAACCCACTTTGACAGGGAACCATGTAATGATACCATAATCATGCCGGATTTGTCAATGGTTTTATTGAACTTTTTTCCTGATTTTTCTATATTCTCCGCTACCTTTGGCAGGCTGTTTTCATGCTGTTTTCCCGGGAGGAAAGAGGGGGACTTGACGGACAAGCAAAAGTCGGAAAACGGGCAGAACCGGCATGTGGTTTCAGGCGGGAAAGCATAAAAAATAGATGCACCCGAAACTGATGCGGCATCTGATCATGTATCATTTTTACTGGTTTAAAAAAACAAAAACGATGTGGAATCCACTCCGTCACAAGCGTGGGTTGATGTGTTTCTACTATATATATAGTATCTTTCACGAAAGGAAGGCCCAACAGGTGGTGGAACACTGTTTTCCGACAACCAATTGATTTCACCCCGGTGGTGTGGTAAGATAGTCACAGCACAATTCCAAGGAGGGCAAACGAATGCTGCCTCGCAATATTTCCTGGATAGCTCCCGAAAAAGAAATCGAAATACCGATTTTTCTCCGTTCATTTGATATTGATACTCCCGTGAAAAACGCCACGTTTACCGTTACCTGCGCAGGCGTATATGATGCCGCCCTAAACGGCGTGCCCGTGACTGACGCGGCGCTCTGCCCCGGCTGGACCTCCTATGAAAAACGGCTA
>JAZUDA010000386.1:0-3817 GCA_045639455.1 Clostridia bacterium
TGGCCTCCGACTTGGCAAAGTATATCACCATTCCCAGCCTGCTTCCTGTGCTGGCTCTGCAGCTGACCACCCGTATGGGCAGTGTGATTTCCGGCGGATTTGATCAGGTGCTGGCCTTCTACAACTCTTCTGTGTACGATGTGGCGGACGTGCTGGGCACCTTCATCTACCGTCAGGGCATCGGTCAGGCGAACTTCAGCTACGCGACCGCTGTGGGCCTGTTCGAATCCGTAGTTGGTCTTGTATTTGTTATGATGTCCAATTTTGTCTCCCGGAAGATGACCGGCCGGGATGTTTGGTAAAGGAGGGAAAGAGAAATGAAGCTTTCACGAGGCGAAAAAGTTTACGTAGCCATCATGTACGTTATTGCCATTCTCTGTGCCCTTGCCTGCATTCTGCCGGTGCTGAATCTGTTTGCCAAGTCCCTCTCCAGCACGAAGGCCGTTGCCAGCTTTTCCGTTTCTTTCTGGCCGGTGGAGTTTTCGACTGCGGGCTGGGCGTATATCCTGAAATATACCAGCTATCTGAATTCTTTGAAGAACTCTGTGATCAACACCGCGATTGGTACGGTTCTTTCCATCTGCATCACGGTTCTGACCGCCTACTCCCTTTCCCATACGGAATTGAAGGGCAAGAAGTTCTTCATTTACGTCTATGTTTTCGCCATGATTTTCAGCGCCGGCACGCTGCCGGTCTATTTTCAGATCAAGGAATACGGCCTGCTGAATACCCGCTGGGCGCTGATACTTCACGCGCTGGTCAGCCCCTACTATACCTTCGTTTTGAAGAGTGGGTTTGAGGCGGTTCCGGACAGCCTGGAGGAAGCCGCGAGAATTGACGGCGCGTCCTATTCCAGAACGCTTTTCTCCATTGTGATTCCCGTTTCCAAGGCTTCCATCGCCACAATCACCATTTTTACCGCCGTGGCGTACTGGAACCGGTATTTCGACGCGCTGCTTTATATCACCAAGCAGCCTCTGAAGCCGCTATCCCTGCTGCTGTATGAGTTCATCAAGCTGTCCAAGATGGAAGAGACGAATGATGAGCTGTACGGACAGGCATTGAGCGAAACCATCAAGAACGCCAGCGCCGTTATGCTGACGATTATCCCCATCCTGCTGATTTATCCCTTCATGCAGAAGTATTTCGTGAAGGGCGTTATGGTCGGTTCTGTGAAGGGTTGATGCCATGAAACTGACTGGCAAGTATATTTGGGTGGACGGTGATATCGTTACGCCCGCGGCTGATTCCACGGTAATCGTAACCGATCCCGAGGTGAAGTGGCATGGCAAGGGCCGAATTACGGTCTACGACAGGCCTCGCCAGACGGTGCTGGGCTTTGGCGGGGCGTTCACCGAGGCTGCCGCACATAACTACGCGCTCCTTCCTGACGCGGAAAAGAAAAAGGTGCTGGAGCTCCTCTTCGGGGAGAGCGGGCTGGCGTATAATTTCTGCCGGGTCACCCTGGGTGGCTGTGATTTCAGCCTGGACGGGTACCGCTATGCGAACCGGGAAGACTTGGCTGATTTTTCCATCGAGCATGACCGGAAGGAAATCATTCCCTTTATCCGGGATGCTATCGCCTGCAGCAAGAGGGGCATCACGCTGTTTGCTTCTCCCTGGTCGCCTCCAGCCTTCTTTAAGGATACGGGGGAATTGACCCGCGGTAAGCTACGGGAGGATGCCTACGAATCCTACGCCATGTATTTTTGCCGCTTTCTGAAGGCGTACCGGGACGAGGGCATCCCGATTTCCGCAGTAACTGTGCAAAATGAGCCCGGCCTTCATCGCTGGGAGGGCTGCGCCTGGGATGACGATTCTTTGATCCGCTTCACCGGCTGTCTGCTGGACACCTTCGAAAAGGAAGGCCTGGATACGAAAGTCCTTTGCTGGGACTACAACCGCGGCGGTATGTTTGACCATATCTCCCGGATGTACGACTGCCCTGTAGGAAAACGGGTTTGGGGCGCGGGTTTTCACTGGTATAACGGTGTGCACACGGGGGAACTGGATGTAACCCATGATTGCTACCCGGATAAGGTGCTGGTGGAGACAGAATTCTGCCATGGCTTGGGCGCACGAATGTATGACCGCTACCGCCTGGAACTGATGGATGTGCTCAACCACCACACAAACGCAGTAGTGGAGTGGAACCTGATGCTGGATTGGCAGGGCGGTCCCTATCATAACCGGGATATCGGCTGCAACGCGCCTGTCATCAGGAATGAGGAAAACCAGGTGGAAACGCGGGATATTTACCGCCAGACATACCTGTTTTCCCACTTTATCCGGCCGGGTGCGAAGGTCCTCTACACAAGCTCCGCGTTCCGGCAGGTGATGACGCTTGCAGTCCGCAATCCGGACGGGAAGTACTTGATTTACCTGTGTAATAACGGTTCCTGCGACCTGAAGAGTACCGTGTGCTTCGGCGATACACGCTGGGATACGGAAGTTCCTATGGGCTGTGTGGTGCTCTTTAAAGCGGAAAGCGAATAAGAAATTGAACCGTATCTGCTTGCAGCAGATGCGGTTTTTTTCGTGACAAAAAGGAAAAAGAATGCTATACTATGGCAGATGAACACACGGGAGGATACGATGATCAGACAGGCTTTTCTGGATTGTGACGGTACGCTGCTGGATTCGGAGCAGTACTGGCTGCAGGCACCCATCCGTCTGCTGGTATCCCGGCATCTGAATGTGCCTGCCTGTATTCTGGGCGACAATCGCAGCACGTTCCTGCGTCCCACCATTACCGCCCTGCTGGAGGATGAACCGACCGCCAGGGCGCTGGGAATGACCTGGCAGGAAATTCTGGACTGGAGCTATCAGTCAATGGCGGAGGAGTACGAAGGCTATATTCAGCCGAAGAAGGGCGCTGTGGAGTTGCTCCGTCTGCTGAAAGAAAAGAATATTGCCGTCACTGTTGTCACCGCCACCTGTGAGCAATGGGTTCGGCAGGGAATGGAGCGAACGGGGCTGATGCCATATCTGGACGGAATTGTCTCCACAGACGGTCAGCCCTTCGGCAAGGAAAAGCCGGAGCTGTTCCTTCGCCTGGCGGAGGAACGGGGCGTGAAGCCGGAGGAGTGCCTGCTGCTCGACGACGCCGCGTACGCGCTGTCCGGAGCGAAGGCCGCGGGCTGTGCCGCCTGGGGTGTCCATGATGCGATTCGTGTACCTGAGCATGATCAGGTACTGCAAATCGCAGACCGTTTCTTTAACGACCTGGTACTGGTCCGGGAAGCACTGAACGAGCTATCATAATCCCGCTTGGCGGGTAAATAGGAGGAATAATAAATGAAACAGAACTGCTTTGTAGAAGGTCACCGCGGCTTTTGCGCCGAATATCCGGAAAACACCCTGCTGTCCTACCGGAAGGCGATTGAACTGGGCGTGGACGGCTTCGAGTTTGACATCTGGCTCTCCAAGGATAAGGTTCCCGTCCTGATGCATGACGGCAATCCCTACCGCACCTGCGGCGTGGCGGGCCATCTGCGGGACATGACGCTGGCGGAAATCAAGAAGCTGGACCCCTGCTTCAAGGAAAAATTCGGCGACAAGTTCAAGGGCCAGGTGGAAGTCCCTACCCTGGAAGAAATGCTGATTCAGACCAAGGAGCTTGCCCCCAACATCGTCCTGGGTGTGGAAATCAAGGAATACACCGAGGAAAACGTTGACCTGTCTGTGGCGCTGCTGAAGAAGTACGGTTTCTTTGATAACTGCATTTTCTATGCCTTCAACGGCCGCATCATCCGCTACCTGAAGGAAAAATACGGCGCCCGCACCATGGGCTACCCGGATTTCCAGATGGGCGAGT